>CAYSPN010000528.1:0-3842 GCA_964432895.1 uncultured Candidatus Kuenenia sp. | reverse complement strand
ACCCCCTGACAGCGTGCCCAAGATCGAGCCCGATATCCGCGGTGCGACCACGATCCGCGTCCAGCTGGAAAAGCATCGCTCGAACCCGGCCTGTGTCGGATGCCACAGGGTGATCGATCCGCCGGGCTTCGCCCTCGAGTCTTTCGACGTGATCGGCGGCTGGCGGGATCATTATCGCGTTCCACAGTCCACCGGCGCCGTGATCGAGGTTCCGCGCATCAAGAAGCGGGTGCACCGCGGGCCGGCCGTGGAACTCGGCTATACCATGCCAGATGGACGGCCGTTCGCCGACATCGATGCTTACAAGCAGTTGCTGCTCGAAGACCGCGATGGGCTTGCCCGCGCCTTGGCATCGAAGCTGATCACATATGCGACCGGCGCACCCGTGCAGTTCGCCGATCGAGCCGATGTTGATGCCCTCGTCGAGGAGATTCGGGCCAAAAACTACGGTCTCCGAAGTCTCGTGCACGCGATCGTCCAGAGTCGTCCCTTTCTCAACAAGTGAGCATCTTCTCAATAAGTGAGCATCTTGGCCATGCGTACAAACCTCCGTATCCCGATGTCGCGACGCCTGCTCCTGAAGGCTGGGGCCGTCGGCGTCGCCCTTCCTGCCCTCGAGGCGATGCTGCCCCGCGGCCACGCGGCCGGTGCCGCTGCCGACGTCGCCCCCAACCGGATGCTGCTCGTGGGGCGAAATCTCGGGATGCATGCTCCGTTTCTCTTTCCGGAGACCGCGGGGCTGGGCTACGAAACCACCCGCTATCTCAAGCACCTCGAGCCGAATCGCGGCCGCTTCACGCTGTTCTCCGGCATTTCCCATCTCCGGCATACGAACCACCACAGCGAGCCCGGCCTGTTCACCGGCGTCGACTGGGATCGCATCAAGGAGCCCCTCCGGGAGCACCGCAACACGATCTCGCTCGACCAGCACGTCGCGGAACGGATCGGCGGCGAGACGCGGTTTCGCAACCTCGTGATCGGTCCTCCCGTGCAGTGGCATTTCTCCTGGAACGCGAAGGGCGTGCCCGTCCCCACCGAACGGCAGCCGACGCAGGTCTTCAAGAAGCTCTTCATCAACGGCACCGAGACTGAAATCAAGTCCGAGGTCGAGCGGCTCCGCACGGGCCGCAGCATCCTCGACCAGGTCGATGAGCAGGCGAAGTCGCTGGGACGCCAGCTCGGGCCCGAGGACCGTCGGCGGCTGGAACTCATGTTCAGCGCCGTCCGCGACACGGAGCGCAACCTGCTCCGCTTCGAGTCGTGGGCCGGCAGGCCGAAGCCCGACGCGAAGTATCCGGTCCCCAAGGCCGATCCATCCAGCGAAGATCTCGCGGGGCGAGAGACGCTCTGGTTCGACATCGCGAGGCTCGCTCTGCAGACCGACTCGACCCGCGTGATCCTGCTGACGATGGGGGATGTCGGACGCGTCAAGCTCGACGGGCTCACGCTCGGCCATCACGATGCATCGCACCACGGCAAGGACGAAACCAAGATCGAGCAGCTTGCGATCATCGAGGAGGCGGAGTTGCAGCTGTTCAACCGCTTCCTCACCACGATGGCCGAGGTCCGCGAGGGCGATTCGACGCTGCTCGACCGCACGGTCATCCTCAGTGCGAGCAATCTGAGCAACGCCTCGGCCCACACGTCCGAAAACCTGCCGGTTTTCTTGGCGGGGGGCGGCTTCAAGCATCAGGGCCATGTGCTCTTCGATCGGGCGAACAATACGCCGCTTTCCAACCTCTACACTCGGATGCTGCAGCAGCTGGGCATCGAGGAAGATCAGTTCGGATGCAGCACTGGGGTGTTGCAGGATGTCTGAGAGATAGTTCCATGCCCACCGAGATCACACGACAGGTCGTGCAGCGGCTCTTCATCGATCATGTCGATGAGCTGAAGGGCTTCGTGGCATCGCTCGTGCCCGATCCGGAGCTCGTGGATGACGTCGTCCAGGAGACGTTCGTGGCCGTGACGGCCCGGGCGGCCCACTACGATCCTCGGCAGAGCTTCAAAACGTGGCTGTTCATCGTCGCCCGCGACAAGCTTCGGGAGGTCGGTGGACGTGCCGATGCCGAGGCACGGCCTTTCGCCGACGACGTGCTCGAGGTGCTGGTGGCGAGCCACTCGGGATTCGCGGTGTCCCGGGATCAGATGCGGTTTCTCGACGAGTGCATCGACGCGCTTGCGCCGCAGGCCCGGCGGATCGTGGTGCTGCGGTATCAAAACTCGATGAAACCTCGGCAGGTGGCCAAGGCTCTCGGCTGGACGGCGGGCAGCGTCCGCGTCGCTCTGTCTCGGGCCAGGGCGGCGATTCGCGACTGTGTCGAAAAGAAACTGGCTGCTGCAGAAGGGTGATCGAGCCGATGGACAACATGCATCTCGACGATCTCATCGATCGCTTTTTCGACTGTGACTTGAGCGGCGAAGATCGTTCTGCCCTGGAAGATGCCCTGCGATCGTCGCCGCAGGCCAGACGTTTTTTCTGGCGGAAGGCCGAGACCCATGCGGCGCTCCGCGCATGGGGTCGGGAGCATTGGGGGCGCGTGGCCGCCGCGGAGGCCGCAGGCGGCGACGCGACTGAGGCTGGCGGGGGAGCCGGTCGGCGGTGGGCGACGGCATCCGTGCCGGCCGGCCTGCTGCTGATCGTGGCCTTGATGGTCATGACTGGCCTTGGGCTGGCTGGCATACAGCGGTTCAGGGCCGGTATCCTCCGCCGGCATGACGGGCCGCTCCCGGCGTCGAATGCCGTCGATCCGCCCGTCGTCGCCGTGTTGAACGCTTCTGTTGAGCCGGTCTGGGGCGATCCCAATGTGGAGTTGATGCTGCGACGCGGCTCGTTACCGGACGGTCCGCTCGAACTGCGGTCTGGAAGCGTGGAACTGCTTTTCGGCTCTGGAGGGATCGCGGTGATCGAGGGCCCCGCCGTGTTCGAGCCGATCTCCAGCGACGCCCTGTATGTCACCCAGGGATCCGTGCGCTGCCTTTGTCCGCAGCCCGGCAGTGAGCTTCGGGTCGAGACGCCGAAGGGCACCGTCACCGATCTCGGCACGGAGTTCGCCATGAGCATCCGGCCCGATACGGCGCTGCGGATTGGCGTGATCGAGGGGCGGGTACGGCTCGACCTCGCGGCCTCCACCCAGGTGATGGCGGCCGGCGAGGCCGTGTCGGTCGATGGCGACGGGCATGCCACCAAAGACATCGGCTTTTTCAAGGATTTCAAGTCACGGGCATCACTGACGCCGTTCGATGAAGTGGCATTCGCCGATGGTGACGACCTCCTGGTGGATCCGTCGTTCGAATCATCGTCCGGCGGCGAAAACGCATCTGGAGCACCACCCAGGCAACCTCCCTTCGCCAAGGCTCTTTTGAAAATTGGCCCATGGTCTGGAACTCCAGGACATGTCGAGAGCATCGAGCATCCGGTGGCGACCGGCGAACGTGCCGTACGGATTTCAGCCCGCGGCAATCCGTTCTGGCCGCTCGTCGTGCAGCAGTGCGGCACCGGAGACATTTCCGGTAAGACTGTCATGGCTTCCGTGAAAGCGTCACGTATTGCCGGCGATCTGCTGGCTGGTCCGCAGCGAGCGATCGTGAAGATCGCGTTTGTCGACCACAAGGGCATCGAATTCGGGAGTGCGGAGCGACACTTTCTCAAGGATGGCGGGCCGAATGATCGGTTTGTCGAGGGCCGGATCTCGGCGATTGCGCCACCGGGGACGCACGCGTTGAACTACACGGTGTTGCTCAATGCATGCGGGCTGTCGACGGGGAGCATCGCCATCGACGATGCAAAACTTGTAGTCGTCGAACGCGTCGCCGAAGGAGACTGAGACGCTTGCCGAGCA
>CAYSPN010000527.1:0-2059 GCA_964432895.1 uncultured Candidatus Kuenenia sp. | reverse complement strand
CTCCTCCGTCTTGCCGACGGCGCCAATCTCGGGATGCGTGAAGACGACGGCCGGCACGAGGTCGTAGTCGACGTGCGACCAGCCTGTCTTCATGCCCTCGACGCAGGCCACGCCATCCTCCTCGGCCTTGTGCGCGAGCATCGGGCCGGAAATACAGTCGCCGATGGCATAGATGCCTGCGGCCGAAGTAAGGAAGTACTCATCGACCGGAATCCAGCCGCGTTTGTCGGTCGTGATCCCCACCGTCTCCAGGCCAAGATCGGCCGTGGCCGGAACGCGTCCGGTCGCTGCGAGCACGCGATCGCAGTCGATCGGCGACTGACCTTCGCACTCCACCAGGCAGCGGCCGTTGACGCCCTTCGCGCTCTTCACTTTCATGCCCAGCCGGATATCGAGCCCCTGCTTGCGGAAGAGCGTGAGGGCCTCCGCCGCGATCTCCGCGTCGATGCCCATCAGGATCCGATCGGCGTACTCGAGCACCGTCACCTTCGAGCCGAGCCGCCTCCAGACGCTGCCCAGTTCCAGACCGATGTAGCCGCCGCCGATGACGACCAGATGCGCCGGCACGCTGTCAAACGCCAGGGCCTCGGTGCTCGTGCCTACCAGCCGGCCGTCGACCTCGACGCCGGGCAGCACGACGCTCTTGCTCCCCACGGCCAGAATGATCTTCCCGGCCTCCTGGAGCGTCTTCGTGCCATCGGCAGCCGTGACCTCGACTTTGCCAGGCCCAGCCAGCCGGCCGGTGCCCTTGATACGGGTGATCTTGTTCTTCGCCAGCAACGCCTCAATCCCCTTGGAGAGCGTCATGACCACGTCGTCTTTGCGCTTCATCAGCGCCGGCAGATCGAGCGAGACGCCCGCAACCTTCACGCCGTGCACGCCGAGTTCGTGACCGGCCTCCTCGTACTTATGGCTCGATTCGAGGAGCGCCTTCGAGGGGATGCAGCCGACCCGCAGGCAGGTGCCCCCGAGCTTGTCTTCCTTCTCGATGACGGCGGCCGTCATCCCCAGCTGCGCGGCCCTGATCGCCGCGACATACCCACCCGGACCGCCACCAATCACCACCAGATCATGCTGTGCCATGTTCCGCTTTCGTTAGCAGCCCTTGGATAAAGTTGCCCGCCGCCGGATGCGGCGGCCGTCGACCCAGGAAACCCTCGGCGTTTTCTGCGGTCGACTTCGTGGAAAAAGGCCATGGATGGCTTTTTTCACAGCCAGCTAGACCTCAAGCATCAGCCGGCTCGGATCCTCGATCGTGTCCTTGATTCGCTTGAGGAAGGTCACCGCCTCGCGGCCGTCGACCAGCCGGTGATCGTAGGTGAGCGCCAGATACATCATCGGCCGGATCACCACCTGGCCGTTCACCGCCATCGGCCGATCCTGGATCGCGTGCAGGCCGAGGATGCCGCTCTGGGGCGGATTGATGATCGGCGTGCTCATCATCGAGCCATAGACGCCGCCGTTGGAAATCGTGAACGTGCCGCCCTGGAGTTCGTCCAGCTTGAGCTTGTTGTCGGCGGCGCGGCGGGCAAAGTCATTGATCGCCAGTTCGATGCCGGCGAACGACATCGTCTCCGCGTTGCGAAGCACCGGCACGACGAGCCCCTTGCCACCGCCCACCGCGATGCCGATGTCGCAGTAGTCGCGGTAGACGATGTGCGGCTCACGATACTCGGCATTCACCTGCGGCACCGCGCGAAGGGCCTCCACCGCCGCCCGCACGAAGAACGACATGAATCCCAGCTTCACGCCATGCCGCTCCTGAAACACATCCTTGAACTTCGCTCGCAGCGCCATCACGGCGGACATGTCGACCTCGTTGAACGTGGTCAACAGCGCGGCCTGCTGCTGGGCCTCGACGAGCCGCTCGGCGATCCGCTGGCGGATCGGGCTGATGAGCACATAGCGTTCGTCGCGACTGCCACCCGCGGCCAGGCTGCCTCCTGGCTTGGAGGGCGCGATCGCGGCCGGACGGGCCGCGGGAGCCGGCGCCGCCGGCTTCGCGGTTGCAGCCACGGCATCCGACTTGGTCACGCGGCCACCAGGCCCGGTGCCCGTC
>CAYSPN010000526.1:0-3273 GCA_964432895.1 uncultured Candidatus Kuenenia sp. | reverse complement strand
GCGTGCTCGCCCGGCTCGGCTGGAAGACGACGATGATCCTCGGCATCCTCGGGCATGCGGCCCGGTTTGCCGTGTTCGCCTTCATGCCGCAGAACCAGGCGATGATCATCGCCGTACAGGTGCTCCACGGCGTCTGCTACGCCTTCTTCTTCGCCACGCTCTACATCTTCATCGACGCCGCGTTTCCGAAGGATGTGCGGTCGAGTGCCCAGAGCCTCTTCAATCTGCTCGTGTTGGGTTTGGGCGACCTTGCGGCCAAGTGGCTGTTCATCCCGCTCCAGGAACGGCTCACGGTGGAGGGCACGACCGACTACCGGCAGCTCTTTCTGGTGCCCGCAGCGATGTCGCTGGCCGCGGCCGTGCTCCTGCTGGTCGCCTTCTGGCCGCCACGGTCGCTGGCCGCAGCGTCCGACACGCAGGACGATCTGGAGACCGAGCCAGAACTGGCGAGATGACCGGTGCCACGGCCGCAAGCCGTCTTGCACCACGCCCTCAGTCCTCCTATCCTCCCGCCCCGGCTGTGACCACCGATCCCCACGCCGGTATCGGAGCGGTTCCGCCCCATGGAGGATGCCATGCCCATTTCGCTTGAAGAACTTGCCGGTCATGTCCAGGGAACGGTCGGTGGCGCCGCCGCAGGGCTGTCGATCACCGGTGCCGCCACGCTGGAAACCGCCGGGCCAACCGACATCACGCTCATCGACGCAGCCGACAAGCTGCCTCTGTTGGCGAAGAGCCGCGCCTGCGCGGCGATCGTGCCGCAGGGCTCTGGGCCGCTCGATCGGCCGACGGTCGAAGTGGCTGACGTGCATGCGGCGTTTGCCGCGGTGATCACCCGTCTGCGACCGCCCCGCACGGCGTCCCGCATCGGCGTCAGCCCGCGGGCCGTCGTCGATCCCACGGCCCGGATCGGCGCCGACGCCGACATTCACCCTCTTGCCGTGATCGGTGCTGATGTCGAGATCGGCGCCGGCGCCACGATCCACTCCGGCGCCCAGATCATGGCCGGCTGCCGGATCGGCGCCGGCACGGTCATCTTCCCGAATGCGGTGCTCTATGAAAACACGCAGGTCGGAGCGAGATGCCTGATCCATGCCGGCGCCGTGCTCGGAGCCTATGGCTTCGGCTACAAGGTGGTGGGTGGCAGTTACGCTCTCTCGGCGCAGTTGGGCTGGGTCGAGATCGGCGATGATGTCGAGGTCGGCGCCGGCACCACGATCGACCGCGGCACCTACGGCGCCACCTCGATTGGCAACGGCACGAAGCTC
The DNA here is from genome assembly GCA_964432895.1 of uncultured Candidatus Kuenenia sp. GTDB lineage: Bacteria > Planctomycetota > Planctomycetia > Pirellulales > UBA1268 > CAMCQY01. Next base: position 2,005 of record CAYSPN010000526.1, on the reverse strand, counting down.
GACAATCTCGTGATGATCGCCCACAACTGCCGGCTTGGGCGGCACAACATGATCTGTTCGCAGGTGGGCGTGGCGGGCAGCACGACCACGGGCGACTGGGTTGTGATGGCCGGTCAGGTCGGCGTCCGTGACCATGTGCACATTGGCGACAAGGCCGTGCTTGGGGCACGCTCAGGGGTGTCGAATGACGTGCCGCCGGGCATCACCGTGCTGGGCGAGCCCGCCATCGAACTCCGCGACCGCAAGCTGCAGCTGGCGACGATGAGCAAGCTGCCGGAGATGCGGAAGGACCTCAAGCAGCTCAACGCCCGCGTCGAAGCCATCGAGCGGTCGCAGTCACAGCCTCAATCCCAGCCTCAGTCGCAGGGTGGCCGCGGCACCGAGGCCGCCTGATCCGCCAGGGGCAGGCTGCAGGCATGGCCGCCGCAGCCGCTTCATTCCTCATTCCATCACGCACACCGTCATGCATCCGACCATGCCTCACGATCCACGCCCGCTTGCGGGTGAGATGATCGGCATCATCGCCGGCTGGGGCCGGTTCCCCGTCGCCGTCGCCGAGGCGATCCGCCGTCGTGGCGGACGCACCGCCATTCTGTCGATACGCGACCATGCCGACGCGGCGCTCGAGCCGTTGGCCGACATCCACGGCCATGTCGGTGTGGCGCAGCTCGGCGGGGCCATCGAGTTCTTCCGGCGGCACGGCGTGAAGCGGGCGACGATGGCCGGCAAGATCCACAAGACCAAGCTCTTCGCACGCCATGCGTGGCTCCATCACCTGCCCGACTGGCGGGCGCTGGTCACGTTCTGGCCGCATTTCATCAGCCGCCGTCGCGACAACCGCGACGACTCGCTGCTGGCCGCCATCGCGTCGGCCTTCGACGCCAGCGGCGTGAAAATCTGCCCCGCCACCGATTTCGGGCCGGAACTCTTGGCCGACGAGGGTGTGCTTGCCGGCCGGCCTCTCTCCACTACGGAGCAGGCCGACGTGGCCTTCGGCTGGCAGCTTGCCAAGGAACTTGGTCGGCTCGACATCGGCCAGACGGTGGTGGTGAAGAACCGCGCGCCCTTGGCGCTCGAGGCGATCGAGGGCACGGACGAATGCATCCGCCGCGCGGGCCGGCTCTGCGCCTCGGGCGGCATGGTGGTGGTGAAAGTCGCCAAGCCGCGGCAGGACCTGCGGTTTGACATGCCGACGATCGGCCGCGGCACGCTCGAATCGCTGCGGGCGGCCGGGGCCACGGTGCTCGCGATCGAGGCGGGCCGGACCATCCTTGTCGATCCCGACGAGCTCGCCGCATTCGCCCGCCGCAGCGGGATCACGATCGTGAGCGTCCGTGACGAGGCCGGTTCGCCCCAGTTGCGGTCCGCCGCCTGACGACGGCAGGCGTGCGAACGCGTGGATGAGGGCGGGTTCCCCTGCAAGCCCGACGAGCGAGCGAGGGAAGCCGCGTCCCGCACTGTGAGACCGCCCGTATTCCCTTGCTTGCGCTGCGGGCTTGGATGAGGGCGTATACTGGTCGTGAGTATGCGAACCATTTTCTTCCACGCACTGTTTTCGATCGCGCTGGGCCTGCCGTTGGCGGGCACGGTGGTGGCGCAGTCGCAGGCCGTGCCGATCGATGCCGCCGTGGATCAGACGGTCGTGATTCCGCCTGCCCAGACGCATCACATGGGCCGCGAGATTGCGCAGACGATGCACTTCACGGGTGCCCCGTGGCTGGTCCGTGAGAGCCGGCAGCGCGAGGAGGACTGCCGCACGATGCTCCAGGCGCTCGGGGTCAAGCCTGGTCAGACTGTCTGTGACATGGGGTGTGGCAACGGGTTCTACACACTCCAGCTCGCTCGGCTCGTCGGTCCGCGGGGTCTCGTCTATGCCGTCGACATCCAGCCGGAGATGCTGCAGATGCTCGCCCGCAACGCCGCTGAGGCGCGGCTGGCCAACATCCGCCCGGTGCTCGGCACGCCGATCGATCCCCGTGTGCCGGCGGGCGAGATCGACATGATG
>CAYSPN010000525.1:0-2127 GCA_964432895.1 uncultured Candidatus Kuenenia sp. | reverse complement strand
GCTCCACGACCACACGGTCACCCAACGGGATCAGACTCGACTTCTTCTTGGCGGGCTTGCTCGCGGTGGCTGACATGATCAAAACCTTTCTGCAGCGAAGTGGGGGTGGGAGATGAAAACGGTCCAACCTTGGTCATCTGGTTTTTCGATCCGGCTCTGGTTGTGCTCTGGTTGTCTGGATCATCTTTCCGGGCGACCGTTTCCGGGCGACCGGCCCATCCAGACACGGCGACCGCCGCAGGCAAGCAGGGAAGGCCGTCCGCCTGCCGGATCAGGACGTCATCAGACAGGCCCCACGGGAAGAAGCAACTGGCGCGCCAGATGACCGGGATTTTGGTGCATTGTGGAGGTGCCCGGGAGAAACGCGGGGGACGCCGTCCGAACGGGCCTCCTGACCCGCATCGGCCCCCGGCACCGGCCCCCTGCCAGTTTGGCAGCGCTGGCTCAGGGCTAATGGCAAGCTCATGGTAAATGGCCGGCCGACCGGCTACGCTCAAGGGCCCCCAACTCTTTGGCTCCCACCCGTCAGGCTGGGGTGGCCGAGTATGGCTTTTTACGCGAGTCCGCAACGAGAGTCTGCATGGCAACCCATCGGCGGATTGACGTTTCCAAACTGGGCGACGTCACGATCGTCAGGTTTCTGGACAAGAAAATTCTCGATGAGGCCGGCATCTTGGAACTCGGTACCGAGCTGTTCGGACTTGTGGAGTTGGAAAACCGCAAGAGCCTCCTCCTCAATTTTGCGGGAGTCGAATTCCTCTCGAGTGCTGCGCTTGGCAAATTGATCACGCTCGATCGGAAGGTCAAGTCGAACAAGGGCCGGATGAAGATGAGCAACATCCGCCCGGAGATTCTCGAAGTGTTTCAGATCACGAAGCTCAATAAGATTTTTGACATCCGCAAGGACGAGTCCGAGGCCGTCTCGGCATTCGCGTGAGCGGCGCGGCCTGACGGGACGGCTACGGCCGAAACACACGCGATGTCACACCAGAAACCCCCGACTGACCCGTCCGTGCAGCCATCCACTCACCCGGATGCCGCTGAATGGCGCCGCGAGATCGAGCTCCCAAGCGAGCGCGGGGCCAGTCGTCTGATCACAGAGGACCTTCTGGAGCAATTGGGGTCCCACGGCTGGTCACCCTCGGACATCTTTGCAATCCATCTCGCTGCGGAGGAGGCAATCGTCAACGCGATCGTCCATGGCAACAAGCTCGATCCCGGGAAAGTGGTCCGGGTGGCCTGCGTGGTCTCGCCGACCTTGGCGCGGATCGAGGTGACCGACGAGGGGCCCGGCTTCGACCCCGGCTCGGTGCCCGACTGCCGGCTGGAGGATCGCCTCGACGCGCCCAACGGCCGTGGCGTGATGCTGATGCGCACGTTCATGACCCGCATCGAATACAACGCCCGCGGCAATCGGGTCTTGATGGAAAAGCAGCGGTCCCCGGCGGAGGGCTGAAGGCCGGGCGTCTGCGAACGCCTCTGTTTCCTCGGGCGAGCGGCCCCCGGCAGCCGTGGCCACACCCCATCGATTTCCCTGCCCGCTTAGGGTATTTTGATGGGCACATTCCCCGATAGCTCAACGGTAGAGCGAGCGGCTGTTAACCGCTAGGTTGTAGGTTCGAATCCTACTCGGGGAGCTTTCTTGGCACCGGCAGGCATGTGCCGGCACCTGCCAGCATCTTCGCCATCCCGCCTGATGGCACCGTGCCGCAACGGCTGGCAACGGGCTTTCGAACCTCGGTTCAAATCCAGGAACTGCATCCGGGGCAACGCTGGCCGGTCAGTTCAGGGGGTTGGCGGCAACTGGAACCTGCCCACCACCACGCCCTCGACCGAGATGTCTTCGTCGAAGGATTCCCAGCGCAGCGCCGTGCCGCCGACCTCCAGTCGCACCTCGGCCAACTCCATTTCGCTCGCCTCCTTGAGTCGCCGGAAACGATTCGCCGGAAAACCAATGATTCGTTGGTCGGTCAACTCTAGGTAGATGATCCGGCCCTCAGTCCAAGCTCTCGTCGCCACGGCTTCGGTTTCCTGGTGGATGGTGCTCATCGTATTTCTCCAGCAAGAGGTCCGCTCGGTGCCCTCGTCCGACTAAAAGTGAAAACGATACCCACCGACTCGGGGCAA
>CAYSPN010000524.1:0-4550 GCA_964432895.1 uncultured Candidatus Kuenenia sp. | reverse complement strand
TCGAGCGTGAGTTCATCGCCGGTGGCCATCACCACGCACCGCTCGACCACATTCTGCAGTTCGCGGACGTTGCCCGGCCAGTGATACTTCGCCAGGGCCGCCGCGGCCTCCTTCTGGATGTGCACGACGTAGCGGTCGTTGGCCTCGTTGTAGTGTTCGAGAAAGTGGCTCACGAGCAGGGGAATATCCTCGCGTCGGGCCCGCAGCGGTGGCAGGTAGATCGGCACGACGTTGAGACGGTAGTAGAGGTCCTCGCGGAATTTTTCCTTCGCGACCTCGTCGAGCAGTTCGCGGTTGCTCGCCGCGATCACGCGGGTATCGACGCGGATCGTCTCGGTGTCGCCCACCCGCTCGAACTCCCGCTCCTGCAAGACTCGCAGCAGCTTGACCTGGAGCTTCGGCGTGGTGGAGTTGATCTCGTCGAGAAAGATCGTGCCGGTGTGGGCAGCCTCGAACCGGCCGGTGCGGTTGGCGATGGCGCCGGTGAACGAGCCGCGGACGTGGCCGAAGAGTTCGCTCTCCAGCAGGCTCTCGGAGAGCGCGCCACAGTTGACGCGAACGAAGGGACCGCTACCGCGCGGCGAAAGCTGGTGGATCGCCTTGGCGACGAGTTCCTTGCCCGTGCCGGTCTCGCCCACGAGCAAGACCGATGCGTTCGACGCGGCCACTCGCCGAGTCATGGCGTAGACCTCCATCATCGCCGGCCCCGATCCGATCAGGCCCTTGATCGGGGAGCTCGTCTCGTCACCGTGTTGGCCTGGGGTGCGCAGCATCGGCGGAGACGGGGCGGGCCTTCCTGGAGGGCGTTTCGATGACGTCGAGAACCGCGCCGGCCACGGCACGGTCTGCCGACACTGAGGATTGATTGTACCTTGCGTAGGCGGCCTGCAGGGGATGGCATTCGAGGAGCACCCCGTAGCGGTTCACGCTCTCGGCAAAGCCCGCGAGAGCCTGCTTCCGCGAATCGGCGGGCAACTCCGTCCGCTCCGTCTCCCCCAGAAGAGCCTGTTGGGCCCGGCTCGAGCCGATGGTTCCCAGCAGGGCCGCGGCCGGACTGAAGAGATCGGTGGGGCGTCCTGGCTGCGGGCTCCGCATGAGCGCCATGCGAGCCGTCGTCTCGGCAGCCGCCACGTCCCAGCCCCGGCGACCGAGATCGGCGAGCAAGGCCAGTGCCTGACTCGCCCGCGTCCGCCGCTGTGTGGCGCGGGCCTGCCGTGCCTCGGGAGCAACGGCCTGCGGGCCGGCCACCTGGGCCAGGTGGTCGGGGAACCGCGGCGGTCCTATCGGCTTGCCCGTGGCCAGGTCGAGCCGCGGTATGAAGAGGCTGTCGAGGCGATCCATGATCCCGACGCAGTCGAGATCAGAAAACTTCAGGAGGAGTTGTGTGAGGAATTTGCCCCGGGCGTCGTCGTCGAGCGGGTCGACCACCACGAGCACCGGCGGCACGTCGCCCACCGCCTGCCGCTGGATGAACTGCACCGTCTCAAGTGCCGTGGGCCGGACGGTGCGTGCTGCAATCACCACGAGCACGGTGTCGACGCTGGCCCGCGCGGCGAGGATGGCGTCGCGGCCGGAGGCGACCTTCTCCACGCGGTAGCCAAACCGGGAGAGGCCCGTGGCCAGTTCCTCGCGCACGACGGGATCGATGTGTGCCACCACCGCGATCTCCTCGCCGGTGCTGGTGGCGGCCTGAAGCAGGGTCTCGACCACGCGGCTGGAACCACGGTAGGGCGGATCGCCAGCGGCCTGGGCGAGGGTTCGTGCCGCCTCGAATTGCAGCGCAGCGTCGGGCACGGCCAGCGCTCGCAGCAGGGACGCTCGCACCGCAGGCGTGAGGGCTGCGGCGTCCTTGGCAGCGGCCTGCTCCTCTGGCGCGCTGTCGCCGGTCGCTGTGTCGCCCGCGACCTGGGCGGCAGCGGCGGCATTGGCTGCAGCGATCGCCCGGGCCACCCCGGCGGCCGCCGTGAACATGCCACGCGACGCTGCGATCTCGAGCACGTCGGCCGCGGCCTCGTAATCAAAACCCTCCGGCCCCGTGATGGCGGCCTGGAGTTGTTCGGTGGGCACACGGTCGAGCGCCGTGAGCGGATCACCGGCGGCAGCCAGCAGCGATTCGAGCCGTGCGAGGAGCACGAGGCGAACGGCGTCGGGCTCGGTTGCATTGAGCGCCGCCAGATCACGGGCGAGGTGGATGGCCTCCTGCGTGCGTGCCACCTGCGGCGGCAGATTCACCCGCTCGAGCCGGCGAGCCTCCGGATTCCAGACGAACCGCTCGACCGTCTTGCCGGCGGCAGCAGACGCCGTGACCGGATCGAGCACCGGCTCCATGAGCAGGTGGTCCGGGGCAGGGAGGCCGTCGATCGAGAGCACGCGGTCGAGCCTCCGGGTGAGCAGCGCGATCGCGGTGCCAGGCGCCGGCGGCACCGTGTCGTCGGCCATGGCCTCTGCCGGCAGCATCCCGCGGGCCGCCAATTGCTTGAGCACGCGATTCGCACGATCGCGTGCCGCCGGGGGCGCGTCGGGCACGAGTGCCGGCGCGAGCAGATGCTCTGCGACGTCGGCGGCATCGTCGGCGGTCGTGGCGGCCCCGAGCGACTCGATGATGCCGGGCCAGTGCTCGACGTCGTCGGACCCCAGCCATGCGAGCAACGGCTGCCGAGCTTCGGCGCCCATGCCGCGGACGAGTTCACGCGCGAACGTTCGGGCCCGCTCCTGCGCCGGCTCCTCGCTCTGCAGCAGGTCGACGAGCACGGGCAGGGCATCGACGCCTGCCCGCGCCAACTGGTCGAAGGCGGCGGTCCGCGTGGCGAGTTTGTCGCTGGAGAGATCATCGGCATTGCGCGTGAGTCGGGCGGGGTCGCGGCGCCGTTCCCGCGCCGCTTCACGCATCGCCTGTACGATGGGCCGTATGTCTTCGTCGCGGTCGCCGAGCACCCGCTCGAGCCTGCGGAGGCTGGCGGGATCGGCGGTGTCGCCCAGATCGGCCAGGAGTTCGATCCGCTTGTCGCCCGCCTTCTCGAGCGTATCGGCGAGCTTGGTGAAATAGCGGGCGGCGACGTCGTAGGCCTCGACGTCGGCGGCCCGGATCGCGGCGTCGAGCAGGGCAGGCGGGGTGGTTCGCGGTGGAAAGGCGAGCGATTCGAGCACGGATTGAGCCAGCGGATCTGGCCGTGGGCTCTGGTCAGCGGCGCTGGCCGGAGACGCGCCGATCGTCGCCAGCGCGACGATGCACACCAAAGCCGTCCTGGGAATGCTCGTCGTCGCCATCCACCACCCCCGCTTCAGGCGTGGGCAGCGGCTCCAAGCTCGTACGCTTATCCCAACCGGCGCTGCCACGCTGCTATCTGGTCGGCAACCTGTGCCGGCGCGGTCGAGCCGAAACTCACCATCCGTTCAACTGCCCTGGATGCCCCAAGTGCGCTGCGAAGCGAGGCGTTCCAGCCGGCATAGTCCTGCAAAAACTCCTGATCGGTAAGCTCTGCCAGCGACACGCCCCGCGTCATGGCCCGGCGGACGAACGTGCCGACGAGCTCATGGGCGGTCCGCTGCGGAACGCCCGCCCCGATCAGCGCCTCCATCAGGCTGGTGGCATCGAGGTGGCCACGGTCGATCGTGGCTGTCACCCGCTCCCGGTCGAACGAGCTGCCGGCCACCAGCGGCGCGGCCACGCCGAGCACCGCTTCGAGCGTGTCGATCGAGTCGAAGATCGCCTCCTTGTCCTCCTGCAGATCGCGGTTGTAGGCCGTCGGCAGACCCTTGAGCAGCACGAGCAGGGACTGCAGGTTGCCGATCGAGCGTGCCGACTTGCCGCGGACGAGTTCGAGCACGTCTGGATTGATCTTCTGCGGCATGATCGAGCTGCCGGTGCAGAATCCCTCCGGCAGGCGGAGGAAGCCGAATTCCTGCGTGCTGTAGATCACCCACTCCTCGGCCCACTGGGAGCAATGCACACCGGCCAGCGCGATCACGAAGGCCAGCTCGCAGACGAAGTCGCGGTCGCTCGCGCCGTCGAGGCTGTTGGTCGCCACGGCCGCGAAGCCGAGCGCGTCTTTCACGTGGTCGCGGTCGATCGGCAGGGTCGTGCCGGCGAGCGCCCCCGAGCCGAGTGGCAGCACGTTGGTGCGCCTGCGGCAGTCGGCGAGCCGGTCGCGATCGCGCTCAAACTTCTCGCACCAGGAAAGGAGCTGGTGTGCCGCAAGCACCGGCTGCGCCCGCCGCATGTGGGTGTAGCCCGGAATGATCAGCCCCTGCTCGCGGACGGCAAACCCTAAGAACGCGCGCTGGAGTTCCAGGAGCCCGTGATCGAGCCGGTCGATGGCCCGACGGCAGTAGAGCCGCAGGTCGGTGGCGACCTGGTCGTTGCGGCTCCGCGCCGTGTGCAGTTTGCGGCCGGCGTCGCCCAAGCGGGCGGTGAGGGCCGCCTCGATGTGGAGATGGATGTCTTCCTTCGCGGCCGTGAACTCGAACTGGCCCTCGGCGATCTGCCGACGGATCTCCTCGAGCGTCTGCGAGATCGCGTCGGCCTCGGGCACTGTCATCAGGCCGCAGGC
>CAYSPN010000523.1:0-1519 GCA_964432895.1 uncultured Candidatus Kuenenia sp. | reverse complement strand
CGGCTCTTCACCGGACAACTGGAGGATAAAGTCGACGCCCTGATCGCCGCCGGCGGCATCCATCAGGTAGGGCACAAATCCGTCCACCAGAAAACGCGAGTGCCGGGCGGCGTGCTCCTGATTGAGATTCGAGGACGCCGTCACCGGACGTCCGACGGCGATGTTGTCTTCCCCCCGAAAAACCAGAATCTCGGAAAGCTGCAGCACGTGTTTTCGATCCCAGGCCCGAGCCGAGAGGACGGTTGCCTCGACCCGCACCCATGATGCCTCGACCCGACAGGGAATCACGACCGGTGCGATGCGCGGCAGGAGGCCGTCGGCGGCCGTAAACGATGCGACCACGGTGCCGTCGGCGACGTCTCCCGTCCCCGCCACCACCCGAAATGCTTCGGGAAAGCCGTCGGCCTGCAGTTGTGAATCGAATCGTCGGTAGATCGTCGGCACGATGACGATCTCATCGACGAGACCGGGCTCACCCAGATCGATCTGCACCCATTCCTGCTGGCCGGCTGTGTTTCGTACCTGGGAGCGGTAGCCAATCGCCCCGACGCCGGTCTGCATCGTGAAATGGGAGAGTGTTGCAAGCTTGGAATCGATGGCGGCGAGACGTTGTTCGAGCTCGGAAAGGTTTTTGTCGAGCCACGGCACCGCCGGTCGTATGGCTGCGGGGCTGCCACAGCCAAACAAAACCGGGAGGAGTACGGTCACCAGAAGCCATCGGAACAGAAGATCCATGACGTCAGACTGCCATACGTCCCGCCGGCCTTCAACGCCCCGCCGGAATCAGGAGGGCGGCCCTCGCCGCCGAACCGTCGCGTGATCCCGCGAACACCGGATGCCACCCGAGCGCGAAACCGTCTCCACTACGGATGATTCGACGGTTTCTCCTTCTTCTGAACGGAACATCGCTCATGTACGTCATCCGCATGATTGCAATCGTGACAACGGTCCTCGGTGGGGCGGGTGCCCTGGCCGCCGAGCCCGTCCCGGCGGGCGATCAGCGATTTCCGGACTTCAGTTGGGACACGATCCCGCTCTACATGCATGTCCGCAAGGCGACTGCCTTCACCGATGAAGAGCTCGACTACCTTGCCTCATTTCCTCTGATCACGCTCGAAAAGACCACGGGCCTGCGCTCGAGCGGATCGACGGACCAAGGAACGATTGCCGCCGCGGAGGCGATCAAGGACAGAAACCCCCGCGCGAAGGTGCTCTTTTATCGCAACGTGCTCGTGCATTACGGCGGCTATTCCTTCGATGGCAGACTGAGCCAGATCCCGAATCCATTCCTGGTGGACACGCGAGGCAAGACGCAGCTGGTCAGGAACGCAGCCGAGGCATACGACCTGTCGAATCCGCAGGTGGTCGCGTGGTGGGTCGACACGGCTCTGGAAGTCTGTCGCCACGATGCAATAGACGGCCTTTTTCTCGATGGCAACATCAAGGCCCTCACGCCCTATCTGTCCCGACAACTTCCGCCCGGCAAAAAAGACGCCGTCACCGCTGGCTACCATGACAT
>CAYSPN010000522.1:0-1594 GCA_964432895.1 uncultured Candidatus Kuenenia sp. | reverse complement strand
AGGCTGGCGCTCTAACCAACTGAGCTACACCCCCGTGTGCAACTGATGGACATGCCACCGGTCTCTACGGGCCTTCGCCGTGAGTCCACAGTGTATCGGTTTTCCCGCCAGTTCAAAAGAGGCTGTTTTGCGTCAGAAAATCCCGCGGGTGGGGTCAAAGCCCTTGCGGTTTGCCATTTCGAAATCCTGCTTCGCCTGCTCCTCGAGCCCCACCGCGCGGCAGGCCATGGCCCGATGGTGGAGCATCACGGCCATGCCGTGCTCGAGACCTCGGACGCGGCAGGCGAGTTGCACCGGATCGACCCGTCCCGCCAGCAGGCCAAGCTTGCGGCGATTCTGTTGCATGCCCGTAATGGCAAGATTGAGCTGGTCTACCGCCTCATCATGCCGCCCCACCAGATGCAGGAGGAAGCCCCTGGTGTCAAGCATTTCCGGAGACGATTCCTCCGTGGCCCCATCGCCTCCACCCGCTCCTCTCCCCACCCTTCCAGCCAGCGCCCGATCGATGTCCGCGAGGGCGGCCGGCAGATCGCGTCCGACCAGCCCGCGGATGTAGGCGCGGTGATTCAGGGCATCGGGATCGCCGGGAGCCGACAGGTTGACCACCATGTCGGCGGCGGCGAGGGCAGCATCGGCATCGTCGAGCACGACGTTGACCAATGCCCGCACCCGCCACGGCTGGACGGCCGTGGGGGCGATCTCGCTGGCACGCACGGCATCCTCGAGGCAGCCGGGGGCGTCACGTTCCTCGAGCCTGAGCATCGCCCGCATGCAGAGCAGATCGGCATCGTCACCAAACCAGCGGACCGCCCGGCTGACATCAGCCACCGCGCCGGCGATGTCGCTCCGAGCCTCGCACTCAGCCGCCCGCTCAAGCGACCACTGCACGACGAGTTCCCGAACGACGGGCAGCACCTGCGGAATCACGATCGCCGGCACCACACCGCCGAGCATGACGGCGAGCAGCAGCCATCGTTTCCAAGCTCCCGGCCGCTGGCGGCCAGCTGGGACAGTCGCGGCACGGTCGTTCGCAAAGCCCTCGTCCCGAAACCGGTCGTTCAAGTCCAAGGTTGCCGGAGGCGGGCCACTCCGGCCAAAATCAGTCGCGTCGCGGGCGGACGTGGGCCGTTCAAACTCCGCGGGGATCGGAAAACCGTGCCGGTCGTACCGCATCTCTTCACGCCTCGGGGTGCTGAGCAGGGGCAGGACTCCCACTCTAGCCTACGCTCGCGGCCGGGAGCGGCAAAACGTCCGTCCTTCACGCATCGTAGCCTGAACCGGTCGGCGCGAACAATTGACGGGTGCGACAGCCCTGACGTAAGGTCTTTCGAAGCGTTCGAAACTCCCTGGGAGCCCAGCCATGCCGCTTTTCGAGATCGAAACCAACGGCCATATCATCATCTCCTGGGCTGCCGACGAACAGGCGGCCGCGGCTGTTGTTGAAGATGCCTATCCGGGCGAACGGATCATCCGCCTCACCCGACGGCCCCGGGATACGTGGGTGATCTCGAAGTCGGCAATCGGCCTCGGTTCGGAGCTCACTGGCTCCCGCATCGATCCCTGCAACACGGCCCGTGAGTGCCTCTCCAAGGCG
>CAYSPN010000521.1:0-6725 GCA_964432895.1 uncultured Candidatus Kuenenia sp. | reverse complement strand
GGCGAGCGGGTCTACTCCGCGCCGCGGCACATGAAGGTGGAGGACACGTCGCAGGCCCCGCGAGTGATGCTGCACGCCACTGAGTTGGGATTCGTTCATCCTGAATCGGGCGACGATCTCCGCTTCGAAAGCCCTCTGCCCGCCGACATGCGGAGACTGCTCGACCGACTGCGGGGCGGGCGTGGTGCCCCGCGGGTCGGCGGCGATCGCATGGAATCGCGGCCCTGAGCGTCAGATGTGCGGCCCGCGTCTGCCATGCGTCGTCAATGGCATCACGAACCGGCCGCCATCGAGCGGCGGGTGCCACGCCACCTGCTTCGGCTCGCCGAAGCGGAGCACCGCCGGCCCCGGCGTCGGCTGGAATGATGGTGCTGCCCGGGCTGCCCCAGCATCCACCTTTCCAGCGGGCAACTCCGTGATCCGCAGGTTACGGTAGCGGATCGTGCCCTTGAGGCCCCCGTGGATCTGCAGGGCGATCATCCCCTTGAGCGGGATCGTCTCGTCGGGCTCGGTGTAGTCGAGCAGCTCGATGCCGTTGATCGAGAGGCGGATACGCCGCCCCTCGGCGCGGATCGTGTATTCGTTCCAGCCATCCTTTGCGGCCGCGAGCGCCTTCGCCTGAAGTTCCTTCGGCGGCAGTCCGAGCATTTTGTTGCGGCGGCTTTCGTCGTAGAGGCCGCCGGTGATGCCCGGGGCGATGTCGGCCTGGTAGCCGCTCACCTCGTGGTGATTCGGCACCCGCTTGGAGCGAAACTGCACACCCGCATTGCAGCCGCCCGTGCAGTCCATGCGGTACTCGAGTTTCAGCTCGAAGTTCTCGAACTCACGGTCGGTGGCGAGAAACTCATTCCGCGGCGCGGCCTTGTCGGGGCTGCCGGCCACAAGAAGGCCGTCCTCGATCCGCCAGGTGTTTTCCGTGTCGCCGTTCCAGCCGGCGAACGACGTGCCGTCGAAGAGAACCGTCGGGCCGGCGGCAACCGCCGGCAGTGCGGCTGCGGCGATCATCACGAGCATGGCAGCTACGGGCCGGAACGAACGGGGCATCTGAGAACCTTTCATTGCGTCAGGAAGAGTTCACTCTGCACGATGCGGTCGATGAGTGAGCGCAGCCCATAGTTGCTCGAGCGGGTATCGGCGACGATGCGGTCGATTTCCCGGCGGTCTGAATAGTGGATGCCAGATCCCGTGCCATACATGAGGAACTGGCGGACCATATTGGCCGCGAGAGCCTCGGGCTTGTCGAGCACGAGTGCCTGAAAGCTCGTGATGCCGTCGAACCGCTCGCCGGAGGGCATCTGCCCCGAAGCGTCCACAGGCTGATTGAGACGGACGCGGGGATTCCATCCGGATGCGAAGTTGAAATCGATGAGGGTGTCGCCCGTGTACAGCGAACGGTAGCGGTCGCGCTCGCCGCCGATCACGTCAAAACTCTCCAGGGCGAAGCCGGGCGGGTCGATCTTCGCATGGCAGCCGGCACAGCGTTCATCCGCCCGGTGCATCACGAGCTGCTCACGGATCGTCGTGGCCCCCCGCGTGTCAGGATCGATCGCGGGCACACCGGCAGGCGGTGGCGGGATGTGGTTGCCGAGGATCCGCTCGTTGATCCATACGCCGCGGGTCACCGGGCTCGTCACGGAGCCGTTGGCCGTGACCTTGAGCACCGCGGCCTGCGTGAGAAAGGCGCCTCGCGGACTGCCCTCCGGCAACGGCACCCGGCGAATCGCGCAGCCGGTGACGTCGGGGATGCGGTAGTGCTCTGCGAGGCTCTGGTTGAGCATTGCGAAGTCGGATTTCACCAGGTGCGTGACGCTCGCGTTCTTCGCGATAAGCTCGCGGAGATAGGCGTGGGTCTCGGCGATCATGCTCTGCTTGAGGTGCTCGCGGGCCTCGGGATAGAGCGGTGGGTCGGGCTGCGAGGCGTCGATCTTGCGGAGGTCGAGCCATTGATCCACGAAGTCGGCGACGAACCGGTCGGACCGCGGGTCGGCGAGCAGCCGGTCGGTCTGCTTCCGGAGCGTCTCGGACTTGCGGAGCCGGCCCTCGTTGGCAAGCGTGATGAGTTCTTCGTCCGGCACGCTGTTCCAGAGCCACAAGCTGAGCCGCTCGGCGATAGCCCGCTCGGTGAGCCGAATGCGGCCTGCCGGCGCCTCGTCACCGGCGGGCTCGCCGACGAAGAGAAAATCGGTGGAGCAGAGCGCGGTCTTGTAGGCTTCCTTCATCGCGTCTTCGAAGCAGGCTTGATGCTCCATCGCAATGGCCACGATCCCCACGTAGGCCCGCACTTCCTCCGGCGTTACGACGCGGCGGAAGGCACGAGGGAGAAACTGGCCCAGGAGCCGGGCCGCGTCGACGAGTGGCTCTTCGCTGGCCACGGTCTCGAGTGGTCGCTCCTTGTCTTCCTTGGGGATGTCGCGGTCGTGCGGCCGGCTACCTCCGTTGCGGGATCGCTGTCTCACGGGCTCCCGCTTGGGCGGCACGAGCCCGGCATCGGCCTGGAAGATCTGGATCGGCAGCTCGCCAAAGAGCGCCTGATGGCTCCGCGGCGGCCAGTGCTCGAAGAGCGGGCCCTCCACTTCGAACCAGTCGAGCGCGATGCCCGGCCCGGTGTACGCCGCGCACGACCCCTTTGAGTCGTGGGGGAACCGGCCGGTGTTCTTCTCGAAGCCGGTCGGCGTGCCAATGTCGAAGACCAGTTCCTCGTTCACGTCGAACCAGCCGGTGTACTCGTCGATCCGGCTTTCGAGCGAGGGGGCGTCGAACAGGCCGAGCCATCGCTTCGGTGAATGAAAGTACCGGGGGCCCTCCGACGGCTGCCACACAGAGAGCATGAACGACTCGTTCCGCTTCGGCGGCTCGACCGTGCCGCGATCCCACCAAAAGCCCCACGCGGACGTGCGGATGCGGTAGGTGCCGGCGTAGATCGGGGAAAACTGGAGCGACAGGAACATCGGCCGGTGCACCGCGCCGGTGAAGAAGCCGGCGGCACCGTCGTAGTCGCGGAGGTTCCCGTCGAGTTTCTTGTCACGTTCCGTGATGATGGCGGCACCGTTGGGGCCGATCATGTCTTCGTCGGCCGCTGGAAGGGGCAGCACCGGGTCGTACTGCTTGTTCTTGAGCAACACGACGCTCCCCTTCGTGATCCAGCCCCACGTCTCCGTTCCCGTCGCAGCCCCGAACCGTTTCCGCAGGACCGGCGGCGGCGTGCTCCGCGTGGCGATGGCCGCGGTGAGGGCGGCATCGGCCGCATCGATGAACTGGCTCAGGTGCACGCTCGAGAGATCGAGCGCCTGGCTGATCTTGTCGTAGCCGTGGCGCCGCTCGTCCTCCGGCAGCACCTGTTTGATCCGAAGTTCCGGGAGATGGAGGAGATCGCGGAGCGCATTCTCATACTCCTGACGGGTCAGTCGGCGATAGCGCGTGCGGCCGCTCGTGGCGACCTTCGCCGCATCGGCCTCGTGAAGCCGGTCGTCCAGCACCGCGAGAAATGGCCTGGACTCTTCCGCCGGCGGCTGCTCGTTGGGTTTCGGCGGCATCTCGCCGGCCATAATCCGATCGTGCACCCGCTCCCAGAGGCGGAAATGCTCGGGATCGTCCATCCGCAGCGGAAGTGAATCGAGGTCGAGACCGCCCTTCTTCGCGGAGGAGTCGTGGCATTCAAGACAATGACTCTCCAGGAAACGGCGAAAGTCGGCCTCTGCCGCCGCGACCATTGCAGGCGAGGCTGCCAAGGCGACCAGCAGCGAGCCGAGCAGGATGCCGAAGACGCGGCGTCTCATGCCACATCCAGCCCCGTGAGCGTGCCCGTGCTGGAGGAAAAACGATCCTCTTCGAGCCCCATGTGCTGGAGCATGCTCACGAAGAGATTGCACAGCGGGGTGTTGTTTTTCTTGTCGTGCTCAAGGTGCTGCCCATGCCGGAACCGGCCCCCGGCCAGGAGGATCGGCAGGTTGGCGTTCGAATGATTGCTGCCGTTGGACATATTGGAACCGAAGAGCACGGCCGTCTCGTCGAGCAGGCTGTCGGAGCCCTCGTTCACGGCGGCGAGCTGGTCGAGGAAGCGGCCCAGGTTTTTCATCCCAGCTTCCTCGACCTTCGCGAGCTGCTCGATCTTCTCCGGCTCGTTGCCGTGGTGCGTGAGCGAGTGCGTCCGGTCGCTGACGCCAGGCACTTTGACCGTCACCTCCAGCGGATTGAGATAGAGCGTGATGATCCGGGTGCTGTCGCTCTGCAGTGCGAGCAGCGCCATGTCGTACATCAGCCTCGCCCGATCGACGTCTTGCGTGACGTCGGCGATGTCCTGCGGAGCCGCCGCCGAGACGTCGGGCTTGGCCCGCTGCTGCCAGATGCGGTTTTGCTCCAGCCGCTGCTCGAGTTCGCGGACACTCGTGAGATATTGATCAAGCCGCGCACGATCCTCGGCGCCGAGCCGGCGGGAAAGCCGCTGCGCCTTGTCGTTCACGAAGTCGAGGGCGCTGATGCGGTGGCCGATCTCCCGCATCTGTTCCGCGCTTTCCTCGGCGGTGTCGGGCGTGAACAGGCGGCGATACACCGCGGCGGGGCTGAGATCCGGCGGGATGAAGACGCCGTCCCGCGAGACCGAAAGCAGACCGTCGTGCTGGCCGTTCACCGCCAGGGCCAGAAACGGGAACCGAGTGTGGTATCCCAGCGATTCCGCCGCGACCTGATCCAGCGAGATGCTGTTCTTGAAAACCGGGGAATTCGGAAACCGTGCGCCACTGAGGAAGGTCTTCTCGACGCAATGACCGCCGGAATTGTCGGGGTGGGAGAGGCCGTTCATCACCGTGTAGCGGCCGCGAACGCCCTCCAGATGCGCGAGATACCGCGAGGGCTCGAAGTCTCTGCCGGTTTGCTTCGGAAAGAAGTTCTCGGGCAGAAGCCCGGTGTTGGTCATGATGCAGACCATCCGCTTGGGCGGGGCTGCCGCGGACTGGCCACGGGCCGCCCGAGGGGCCAGGGCCTCGAGGAATGGCAGGGCCAAAACAGCCGAGCCGCTCCGCAGGAACTGCCGGCGGGCGAGCAGGCCTCCGCGGGGTGGAAAGCCCTGGGACGGGATCGTTTGGGTCACGGGCGGGCGTCCTCGAAGGCGAGACCGGGCACGGGGCGGGCCACGAGTGGCCCCATGAAAGAATGTCGCTGCGGCGAGAATTTACCGCTGATCGATCGGTAAGCGGGAGCCACCGGAGACATCCCTTATCGCTGAGGTTCGTGCACAAGAGGGAACGCAATGATGAAGCCGAATCACGATGAACCTATTCCGTCTTTGCCGTCGCGGCGGACGTTTCTGGGCCAGTCGCTCGCCCTCGGGGCCGCCGCCCTGCCCTCGATCGTCTCCGCCCGGGCTCTCGGACTCGAGGCCGGCACCGCCGCCGCCAGCGAGCGGATCACGCTCGGCGTCATCGGCATCGGCGGCCGCTGCCGCTACGTGCTCGGCTCGATGATGACGCTGCCCGACGTGCAGTGCGTCGCCATCGCCGACGTGCAGGCCTCCCGCCGCGACGCCGGCAAGAAGATGGTGGACGAGAAGTATGGCACCAGCGACTGCACGCTCTATCGTGACTTCCGCGAACTGCTCGCCCGTGACGACATCGACGCCGTCCTCATCGCCACCGGCGACCGATGGCACGCCCCCGCGTCGATGATGGCGGCGGAGGCAGGCAAGGACGTCTACAGCGAGAAGCCCTGCGGGCTTACGATCGACGTCTGCCAGCGGCTCGCCGACACGATCCACAAGACAGGCCGAGTCTTTCAGGCCGGCACCCAGCGACGGAGCGTGCCCAACTTCGCCGCGGCGGTCGATCTCGCCCGCTCCGGCAAGCTCGGCGCACTCGAGCGGCTCAATGCGTCGGTCTACCGACCGACCCTCGGCAACGACTGGCTGCCGGCGCATCCGACGCCGTCGCGCGACGACTGCGACTGGAACCTGTGGCTCGGGCCCGCCCCGTGGCGGCCCTACAACGAGAAGTACGTGAGCGGCGGCTGGCGGGGCATCTACGACTTCGACTCAGGCTGCAGACTGCTCGATTGGGGCGCCCACACCGCCGACCTCTGCCAGTGGGCCAACGGAGCCGACGACACGACGCCGATCTCCTACGAGCCGACTGACGCGGGAATCGAGTGCCGCTACGCCAACGGCGTCGTGCTGTTCCTCGACTTCCTCGCAACCCCGTTCGGCGATCGCAGCCCCAACTGGAACACGAAGCTCGGCACCTGCCCGGTGAAGTTCATCGGCAAGACCGGCTGGGTCGAGACGGGCGACGCGGGAGGCATCGACCTCTCGGACGAGGCCCTGCGGGCCAGCCTGCCACCGCGAGAGAAGATCCCACGGGGCACCGACGCCGCCCTGCACGCGAGAAACTTCTTCGACAGCGTGAAGTCGCGGAAGCCGACGATCTGCAATGCCGACGTGATGCGGAAGAGCCACATCGCCTGCCACGCCGCGGCAATTGCCTGGATGCTCGGCCGCACGCTCACTTTCGACCCGGCCCGGGAACTCTTCACAACGCCCACGGGCCTCGACGACGAGGCCAACGGTCTCCGACGCCGGCCCGAACGCGACTGCTGGATCTGACGCCGCACGTCCCTGTCGGGCGTAGCGATGCCGACACCATCAACCCCGTTGCGGGGGCGGGTGGGACGCGGGTAGCATCGCTGGCTATGGAAACCGTCCGCTTTCGGCATGCCCACTTCTCGGCGCGGTTCCCCGT
>CAYSPN010000520.1:0-3410 GCA_964432895.1 uncultured Candidatus Kuenenia sp. | reverse complement strand
CTCTTGCCGCACACGGCGAAGATGGTCGACGACATGTGCTTCATCCGCAGCATGCACACGGAGGCGATCAACCACGAGCCGGCGATCACCTACATGCAGACGGGCAACCAGATCTCGGGGCGGCCCTGTCTCGGCGCGTGGGCCAGCTACGGGCTGGGCTCGCTCAACAAGGATCTGCCCACGTTCGTGGTGCTGGTGGCCCGGCCGACGAACACCGAGCAGGTGCAGGCGATCGGCGCGCGTCTCTGGTCGAGCGGCTACCTTCCCGGCGAATATGCCGGCGTGAGCTTCCGCAGTGCCGGCGACCCGATCCTCTACATCAATAACCCGCCGGGCGTTGCCTCCGAGGTGCGTCGCAAGACGCTCGACGGCCTGCAGGCCCTGAACCAGCGGACGCTCGACCAGGTCGGCGATCCCGAGACCCGCACCCGGATCGCGCAATATGAGATGGCATTCCGGATGCAATCAAGCGTTCCGGAGCTGACCGACCTGGCGAGTGAGCCCGAGCACACCTACGAACTTTACGGCGAGGCGGCGCGGAAGCCCGGCACGTTTGCCAACACGGCGCTGATGGCCCGCCGCATGGTTGAGCGGGGCGTGCGGTTCGTGCAGATCTACCTCAACAACTGGGACACGCACGGCAACGTCGCCGGCCGGCTGCCGAGCCAGTGCAAGGACATTGATCAGGCCTGCCACGGCCTCGTGCAGGACCTCAAGGCACGCGGCCTCTTGGATGAAACGCTGATCATCTGGGGCGGTGAGTTCGGCCGCACCATCTACTCGCAGGGCGGGCTCTCGAAGGAGAACTACGGTCGCGACCACCATCCACGCTGCTTCACGATGTGGATGGCCGGCGGTGGAGCCCGCGGCGGCCAGATCTACGGCGAGACAGACGACTTCTCCTACAACATCGTGAAGGATCCGGTGCACATCCGCGACTTCCACGCCACGGCGTTGCACCTTCTCGGTTTCGACCACGAGCGGTTCACTTACCGCCACCTCGGCCTCGACCAGAAGCTCACCGGCGTCGAGCATGCCAAGGTGATCCAAGACCTGGTTGCTTAGTTTCCAGGCCCTGCTCGTTTTCCGTCAACGAGCTCCAATCTGCGAGGGGCGTGGCCAGCCCCGGTGGCTTCGCGACAGCGTGTGGCTATAGTAAAGGCTGGTAAAAAGCCTTCTCCTGGAGTCGCTCGCATGCGTTGCATTACGCGGATTCTGCTCGTGGCGTTGGTGGCGGGTGGCGTGGTTGTGGGGTCACGAGGGGCCGAAGCGAGCCGGCTCGACCTCCAGGAAGGCGACCACATTTGCATCATCGGCGGTGGCGTGGCCGACAGCATGCAGCACAGCGGCTGGCTCGAGACCCTGCTCCAGAGCCGTTTTCCCCAGCAGCGGCTCGTGATCCGCAACCTGGCCTACGACGGCGACGAGATCGAACTCTCAAAGCGGCTCCGCAGCGCCGACTTCGGCACGCCCGACCAGTGGCTCTCCGGATCGGCCCCAATCCCAAAGCCGGACGATATCAAGGACAAGTCGGCCGTCCGCGAGAACCGTTTCGAACTGACCGGCACCAAGGCCGACGTGATCTTTGCCTTTTTCGGATCGAACGAGGCCCATGCCGGCCCCGCCGGCCTCGACGCCTTCAAGCAGCACGTCGATGCGTTCATCAAGCACACGCTGGCGCAGAAATACAACGGCGTCGAAGCCCCGAAGCTTGTGATGTTCTCCCCGATCGCGCATGAAGACATCGGCCGCCCCCATTGGACTGACGGGCGCACGCATAACGCCAACCTGAAGCTCTACACCGACGCCATGGAAGAGGTCTGCCAGGCCAACGGCGTGCAGTGCGTCGATCTCTTCACGCCCACGCAGGAGAGCTACGCGAAGATTGCCGAGCCGCTGACGACCGACGGCATCCATCCCAACGAGCGGGGCGACCGCGAGATCTCCCGGATCATCGACGAGTCGCTCTTTGGCACGCATCCCGCCCGCGATCCGAAGTCACTGGCCCGCCTGCAAAAGGCCGTGGCCGACAAGAATTTTTTCTGGTTCAACCGGTATCGGGTGACGGACGGCTATTCCACGTTCGGCGGCCGGGCCTGGCTCAAGTTTGTCGACGGCCAGACCAACTACGAGGTCGGCCAGCGGGAACTCGACTATCTCGACATCAAGACGGCCAACCGCGACCGACGGATTTGGGCGACAGCCGCCACGCTCTCCGACCCCAATGCACCGCTGCCCGCGGTCGACGATGTCGGCCTGCCGCAGCTGATTCCGGTCGTCACCAACAAGCCGGGGCCGCTGGAAGGTGGCAAGCACGAATTCCTCTCCGGCCAGGATGCGATCGGCAAGATGACCGTCCATTCCGGCATGAAGGTCGAACTGGTCGCCGACGAGGGGATGTTTCCGGAGCTCGTGAATCCGGTGGCGATGAGCTTCGATTCCAAGGGCCGGCTCTGGGTGGCCGCCTGGGATTGCTACCCGCACTGGCGGCCTGACCAGAAGATGCAAGACAAGATCCTGATCCTCGAAGACACCAACGGCGACGGAAAAACCGATCGTGTGAAGACGTTTGCCGGCGACCTCCACAACCCGATCTCGTTCGAGTTCTGGGGGAAGGGCGTGATCGTGTCGCTGACGCCGGGCATCGAATATCTGGAAGACACCAACGGCGACGATGTCTACGACCTTCGGATTCCCCTGCTCGGAGGCCTCGATACCGCCGACACCCACCACGCCTCCAACAGCTTCACGCTGGATCCCTCCGGCACACTCTATTTCCAGGAGGGCACGTTCCATCACTCGCAGGGCGAGACGCCGTGGGGGCCGCCGGTGCGGGTCGCCAACGGCGCCGTCTTCAAGTATGAGCCGCGGACCGGCAAGTTCGGGCTCTACACCTCGTATTCGTTTGCCAATCCGCACGGCCATGCCTTTAACCACTGGGGCGATGACATCGTCGTCGACGGCACCGGCGCCGTGCCCTACTGGGGCAGCGTGTTCTCCACCCGGCTCGATGGCATGGACAAGCACTCCGGAGCCCCGTCGGTCTACAAGCAGCGGACGCGTCCCTGCCCTGGCATCGAGTTCCTCTCCAGTCCGCACTTTCCGGCCGATCTGCAGGGCAACCTGCTCGTCGGCAACGTGATCGGCTTTCAGGGGATCCTGCAATACACTTTGAAGCCCGGCGCCAATGCCGCCGCCGATGCCTACAGCGAGGCGATCGAGGTGGAGCCGATCGTCTCGTCGAGCGACCCGAACTTCCGGCCCGCCGATCTCGAGATGGGGCCCGATGGCGCTCTCTACTTCACCGATTGGCAGAACCCGATCATCGGGCACATGCAGCACAACCTCCGCGATCCCAGCCGCGACCGCACCCATGGTCGCGTCTATCGCGTGGTGATGGACGGCAAGCC
>CAYSPN010000519.1:0-4901 GCA_964432895.1 uncultured Candidatus Kuenenia sp. | reverse complement strand
TATTCCTGGATCGGCGGCGACCGGCCGGCCGAGACCGCCCCCCAGGCCAAGGAGCGGTCTCGGCTCGGCTTCACCGCCATCAAGATGAATGCCTGCGAGGAACTGCAGTTCATCGACACGTTCGACAAGGTCGACCGGGCGATCGCCAACGTCGCCGCCATCCGCGATGCGGTCGGCCCGCACTTCGGCATCGGCGTCGACTTCCACGGCCGGGTGCACAAGCCGATGGCCAAGGTGCTCGTGAAAGAGCTGGAGCCGTATCGGCTGATGTTCATCGAGGAGCCCGTGCTCAGCGAACACTCGGAGGCACTCAAGGAGATTGCGATGATGGCGAACACGCCGATCGCGCTCGGCGAGCGGCTCTACTCGCGGTGGGATTTCAAGAAAATCCTGCAGGAGGGTTACGTCGACATCCTGCAGCCCGACCCGTCCCATGCCGGCGGCATCACCGAGACCAGGAAGATCGCGAACATGGCCGAGGCCTACGACGTCGCGATCGCGCTGCACTGCCCGCTCGGACCGATCGCCCTGGCCGTCAACCTGCAGCTCGATGCCAACTGCTACAACGCCTTCATCCAGGAGCAGAGCCTGGGGATCCACTACAACCAGGGCAACGACCTGCTCGACTACATCAAGAACCCCGAGGTCTTCGACTACGCCGACGGCCACGTGAAAATCCCGCAGGGCCCAGGGCTGGGCATCGAGGTCAACGAAGACTTCGTCAAGGAGCGGGCCGCCGTCGGCCACCGTTGGCGAAATCCCGTCTGGCGGCATTCGGACGGCAGTTTTGCCGAGTGGTAGGCGAGGGCGCGGGCTCACCGGCAGTGGCTGCGGCTGGGCCACTATCCTTCTCGAGTGGCGTTCGCGTGCGAAGTTCCACACGGACTTCGGAATCGGTTGGGATTGCAACCATGACGACTGCTGAAGCTATCTGCGAATGGGCCTTGGCACTGCCTGAATCGCTGTGATGCGGGCCCTGCCAGGTTGCTGAGTCCGTCAGCGGACATCGCTTGGGCCAGGAACGTGGCGGTCATCGTGCCGTCCGCCTACGACGAGGCCGGTCCGCTCGGTCGCTTGCCGCAAGACACGGCGCTCGTCAGACGTGGCGACATCGTGTGCCGCGTATCAGGATCGCCCGTGATTACTTGTCTAGCGAGAAATCGAACGTGTTGTCCGGCCCTTCCGCGACGGTCGCCGTGAAGCCGGATTTCTCCGAATCGGCCAATTTGAGCGGCAGGACGTTCTTCGGATCGCCTGACATGGCCACCATCGGATCGACGCCCTCCTGCTTCGGGAAGATCGTCTTCACGAACGCGACGCGATACTCGCCGGCAACGGCTCCGTCACCCGAGTCGAAAGTCGTGAGCTTGTAGCGGCCCTGATCGTCGGTGAGCGCGATCGCGCCGCTGCCGCCGCTCGCGACCGGATTGAACATCACGGTCGCCCCCGCGAGAGGCTCACCGCCCATCGTGACGACTCCCTTCACGGGAAACGTCTGTGGACGATTAACCCGCCGCTTGCTGCACCCGCCGGCCGTCACGATCGACGCTGCGACGATGCACACGAGCACGAAACCCGCGATCCTTCTCGACATGGCTACTCCTCGCCCACATGCCTGATCGATTTCCCTGTCCGCACTGACGCATCCGCTTCGAGGCCCACCCGAATCAGTTGAGGTTGATGTGCTCGCCGCCCGCCTTGGATCCGAGGGCTCCCCAGATGCCGTAGGTCGTGGCCGTGGTGGATGTGTTGACGGGCCCCGAGTTCACGACTGACGCGGAGATGTTGTCCCCGATCCATTGGACGGCACCGTCGGCGAATGCGACCATGACCCCCGGACCATGCTCGCTGTTGGCCGCGAGCGACAACCAGGCGCCATTGGGCGTCGCGGTCGCCTCGGAAGTGCAGGACGCGGAGTTCGGCGCGAGGATCGTCGTGAAGCCGATGTTCTCGCCGATGCCGTCCGTCCACCGCACACCCGAGGAGATTTTGTAGGTCTGGCCGTTGTTGTAAAAGCCGCCATTCGCGGTCGTCCTACAGAGGTTGGGGTCGATGACCGCGATGCCATCCTGCACGCGGGTGCTGCCCGTGGCGGTCTGGGCATTCAGACGCACGTCCTGGCCGAGCGGCGACCGCACCCGCTCGCTGAGCAGGATCGTCTTGCTGAGGCCGTCTGTGCAGTCCTTGTATCGTGCTCCACCTGTTGACTGGACTATCGGCGTCACAGACTTGTTGTAGGTCGCCATCACCCACAACCCCCGCCCCTTTTGGTACTGATTCGCGTGGTCGAATCGCTCGCCGGGGACGTGCCTGCCGGTCGCATCGCCGAGGCTCACAACGTAGTTGAACCCGGCTGGATTCGTCTGCGAAGAGGACGTATCGGATGGGCAACGAAGCATGGTCGGGGCCTGATTCCAAATCACCCACGAGTCGTATCCATACGGTCCACCGGCGGGCTGACCGCTGCCGCCAGCGATAATCTGGTCGTACATGGTCACCTCTTCCATAAACGGAAGCAATTCGATGTAGGCGCTGCGACGCCCGCCATTGTTCTTGGGGCCACCCGACGACCAGCAGCAGGTGCCGCCGCCAATCGGAGGAAGCGACCGCTTCGCATCGTGGTGGTTTTGAGTTGCGAGGGCGATCTGCTTGAGGTTGTTCGTGCAGGCCGAACGACGTGCCGCCTCGCGGGCGCTCTGGACGGCCGGCAGCAGGAGTCCGACGAGCGTGCCGATGATGGCGATGACGACGAGCAGTTCCACGAGCGTGAAGCCCGCGGTGCCGGCCAACGTGCCTCCGCGGTGTGACCGGTGCGAATGCGGCATGCGGATCATGACGAGCCTCCTGTGTGTCTGCCCTGGTTCTCTGGCGATGTCCGATTCAACGGATGTACGTGGTGCCTACAAGCCGCTCCGATGAGGGAGGACTTCTGTCCCTCCCCCATCGACGCCCGCGACCCCTGCATTCTACGACGCCGAGGCCGTTTCGACACCAGAAAAACAGGCCATTTTGCGTCCCAACTTTATGCGACAACCCCACCATGCGAGGGGGGCGCACGGCGTCATCCGCCCTGTCGAGGCCGTCGAAAGGGCCACGCGAGTCACTTCATTCGCTTGTACCGCTCCACGGCGTGGTGCCGCGAATGGACGTGCAGTTTCTTGTAAATCCGCCGGATATGCGTGATGACCGTGTTGCGGCTCACGCCGAGATGTTTCGCCACCTCCTTGTACATCGCCCCCGTGGCCAGCAGGTCGAGCACCTCGCGCTCCCGCGGGGCGAGGGCGACGTCTTCATCCTGCGCCGGCAACGGCGCAACGGCCGGCGGCACCGGCCGCTCGAACGACCGCACGATCCTCCGGGCGACCATGCTCGACATCGGCGCGCCGCCGGCCACGACGTCGTGGATCGCCGCGAGCACTTCGTCGACCCGTGCCGGCTTGATGAGATACCCGTGCGCTCCGGCCGCGAGGGCGTCGAAGAGCACGTCACTGTCGGAATAGCAGGTGAGCATGACGAACTCGGTTTCGGGCATCACGACCGAGAGCTGGCGGACGCACTCGATGCCGGTGCCGTCGGGCAGGTGCACGTCCGCGAGCACCACGTCGGGCGCGAGCCCCGGCAGCATCTCCAAGGCCTGGGCCAGCGTGCCGCAGCCGCCTAGGAAGCGGCACCGCGAGTCACTCTCCACGATCTCGCGGAGGCTCATGCGGGTACCTTCGTCGTCTTCGAGGATGGCGACTCGCACCGGCTCGTCCGGAGCCCGAGGCCGCCGGTCAGTCTCGTGTTCCGGCGTCATGAAGACCGCTCCTGGGAGAGTTCGCGGGGATCGACGGTATTCCAGCGTGGCGGCTCGCCGGCCAGCGGCACCGTCAGCCGCACGCAGGTGCCCGCGCCTGGCACCGTCTCGATCATCGCCCGTCCGCCCAGTTCGGCCAGCCGCGCACGAATGTTCGCCAGGCCATCCTGATCGGGGGCGAGCGGGCGGCCGTCCTCGAAGCCGACACCGTCGTCGCGGATCGCAACGGACAGCGACTCAGGATACACGTCGACCGTGAAGTCGAGCTGCGCCGCGCGGGCGTGCCGCAGCACGTTCTGCAGCACCTCGCGGATCGCCAGGCAGAGGTGATGCCGCACCTGCGTCGCGAGCGGGATCGCGGCACAGGGACCGTCGGGCAGATGCAGCCGTAGCGCCAGTTCGCCCGCCCGTGCGAAGTCTTCGACGTCGCTCACGACGAACGAAATGAACTGGCCCACGGTGTCATTCTTGGGATTGACCGCCCAGACGATCTCGTCCACCGAGCGGGCGAGGCCGCGGGCCCGTCCGTAGATCGTCTCGAATCGGTCTCGGACCTCCTCCTCCGGCAGGCCGCCCCGCCGGGCCAGGTCGCTCATCAGGGCCACCTGCGTCAGCCCCGCGCCGAGGCTGTCGTGGATGTCGCGGGCGATGCGGGCCCGCTCGCGATCCATCTCGCGCTGCCGCTCGAGTTGCTCGACCTCCCGCCGCGCCCGCCGTCGCGTCGCTTCGCGGGCCGCGAAAAAAGTGCCCAGCGACCCGACCGCCGCCGCCAGCGCCCAGACCGACGGCTTCCGCCACAGCGGCGTCGGCACCACGAGGTCGAGCGTCGCGGTCAGAAAGTCTCGGTCTTCCTCACCGGCGACGAGCCTCGCCTCGAACCGCTGCTCTCCCGGCGGCAGTGCCGCGTAATCCCGGTGCGTGGCAGACGCCGGCGGCGACCAGGCCGTGTCGACGCCCCGGACGATGGTCTGGTAGAGCGGAGCATCTCCCCATTGCACGCCGGGCGAGGCGAAGGTGAAGCCGTAGCGGCTGGCGTTGCCCCCTACGGCAGGCTCGATGACCGGCGCGCCGGTCACGCTCGCTCGTCCGGGCAGCGAGGTCGGGT
>CAYSPN010000518.1:0-3703 GCA_964432895.1 uncultured Candidatus Kuenenia sp. | reverse complement strand
ATGCAGCCCTGCAAGACCTCTGGCCTGCCGGGGCTGCCGACCGCGGCGGTGGGGCAGGCGATGAGCCCACGGAGCCTTCCCCAGCTGTCTTTGAGGGCATGGGGAATCGAGCAGGCGCTGACGTTGCCAGTCCGCCGCGTGAGTCCGTTGACGAGTTCACCGCCGACGCCGCAGCCGTCGAGTTGCATGCCGGTGAACCGGACGATGCCCGATCCGGCCTGATGCGGTACGACGAAGTTCACGTCGCCGCCGGAAAGCCCCGCATCGGCGAGCGCCTTGGCGGTGGCGGCCGACATGGCCCGCGGCGCGATCTCGGCGATCGCCATGCCATCGAGCGTGTAGACCAGCCTCTCGTCGGCATGGGCCGTGCCACCACCCGGCGACGGCACGGGCACCTGTGGCCGCACGTGAAAATCGAACGTGGGCCGCTCGGACGGCTGCTTCTCGGCGTTGGCGTGGACGATCTCGAAATGCACCGGATACTTGAGGCTCGTCGCGGGTGCGAGGAGTGTGGCTGATGCCATGTCGCCAAAGAGGCCGGCCGTCTGGGGGCTGCTGTAGTCGGTGATGCGGCTGATGCGGGTGGCGGCGACGACGAGCAGGAATTCGTCGCGTCGCAGGCCGAGCCGCGGGGCCCAGCGTCGGCAGACGAGCGAGAACGCACGGCTGTAGCCGCAGCAGAACCAGTTCAGGCCGATCGTGCGGCAGCGGCGCGTGCCGAGCCCACGGGCCAGTTGCAGGGCGGCACGACTTGGCCGCTCTTTCACCTGTTCGTCGGGTGTGAGATGCCGCCGGGCGATCGATGGCGGGATGAAGGAGGGCGACACGAAGACGATGCCGCGACAGTCGGCGAGGTTGCAGCCGGTCTCTCGCTGGAGCTGACGGACGGCGTGCAAGCCCATCGTCACCTCGTCGTCGAGCGAAATCCCGCGAGCCTCGATGCCAGTATGGTGGGTGAACTTGCGGGGCATCGATTCGCCGAACCAGGCGTTCTCCAGCTCCCAGGAAGGCTGGTGCAGCGCGATGGCTGCAATGCCGAGAGGCGTTTGGTAGCGTGCGTCCATGGGGCTCGTATTGCGTCGGGAAACCGGCGCCGCTGTCGTCGGCCGGGGCCGATGCGGGGGGCGGGATTGTGGCGTTCGGAGGCTCTCGGGGCCAGTGTGAAATCGCCCTGAAAAACAGCGGCAGGCACTCGTCCCCGGCATGAGATCCCTCACGGCTGGCCTGTTCCCGCGGTGGTGCGTACAACAGGGCCGGTCGCGGCATGACGCGTGGCAATCTCTTTCGTGAGTGATGGGCAGGCGAGGACACACCTGTGGATGAATTTGTCGAGCCACTCGGGATGCGGGTGCTGATCCGCAAGGACGAGAGCCGCCACACGACGCGGGGCGGCATCGTGCTGCCTGATCAGGCGGAGATCCCCACGATCACTGGGCGTGTCGTCGAGGTGAGCCTGCAGGTCGAGCGTGACGCCGACTTCCCGATCGAGAAATACGACAAGGTGCTGTTTCACCCCAAGAACTCGATCCCCGTCGACTTCGAACAGAACAACCTGCTCTACGTCGTGCCGATCGAGGACGTGGTCGCGGTGTTCCGGCGGCACGACGAATCGAAGCCGCGGCGGCGGGGCAAGGCCGGGCAGGATGACGACCGTCCGGCGGACGATGCCAAGGAATAGTCGTCAAAGGCACGGCGTTGAGAGCCGGCTTCGCCACCCCCTGCGTCGCTCCCGGTCCCGCTACGGTGCCGATCCGGTTCCCGAACCCAAGGGAGTTTGAGTTTGGGTTTAGCACATGGTCCAAACCCCAAACCCATCTTTTTCCAGTGAGGCTGCTGGGACGCGAACCCAGGACCAACGGATGAAAAGTCCAGACGAACCGGAAGGTTAGGCCACGGTCGTATCGCGTTCAGGCCAATTCTTCGGGAACGGCGCGTGTCGATCGGCGCAGGAATCAGGCGCCGAGAGGGCATTTGCTAACAGTTTTGCTAACAGTGCCGAGGGCCCACTGAACTGCCGTCACGCTACCTGCCGGATGACCTCCTGATACGCCTGCCAGCCAGAGGGGCCGACGGGGAGACAAGGAGACCGCCCGCGGAACTAGGCTAGGGTGCCGAAAATGGTGAGCAGGAAGTGAGCGTGAGCCGCCCTGGCTGTTACGGTAAGATCAGATCATTCCCGCTCTCACACGTGGGCACTCCACCATCGCGACCCAACAGCCATGCGATCTCGAATTTATGTCGATACGTCAGTGTTTGGTGGCTGTGAGGACGTGGAGTTCCTCGACCATTCCCGACGCCTTGTGAGCGCCATGTCGAAGGGTGAATACGCGATGGTGATCTCGGAGGTGACGCTGGTTGAGCTGGAAAAAGCCCCGGTGCCGGTTCGTGAGCACCTGGAACGGATCCCGGAGTCGCTCATCGAGGTGTTGTCGCTCGATGCCGAAGCCGAGGCGCTTACTGCCGAATACATCCGCGACGGTGCCGTGGGAAAGAGCCAACGGGCCGATGCCCTCCATATAGCGATTGCGACGACGGCTCGGGTTGACGTGCTCGTGAGCTGGAACTTCAAGCACATCGTTAACCTTCGACGCATTCACGCCTTCAATGCGGTAAACTTGAAGCAGGGGTATCCGGTCCTCGAAATTCGAAATCCTCGGGAGGTGATCGTCGATGAGTGAGATACAGAAGCAGCAGGAGACGGCGGTCGAGCAGATGCGTCGGGTTCGTGACCAGCTCAACCGGGAGATCGAAGCAACGAGCGGGCCAGACTTGCTTGATCGCGTTCACGGTCATCGGTACGTAAGCCCGCTTTTGCAGCGATTGGCTTCGAAGGCCGTGAGCAAGGCCGAGGTGTTTGGGGCTGTACCCGGTAATCGCTGATTGCCGGCGGCCTCCACGATCTGGCTGCCGTCGTGCGTTGCTTCGGAGCAAGCGTCTTACGGACGCCCAGCCACGTGAAGTCGAGTTGCGGTGTCTTTATTGTTGATCGCAAAGCACTCTGCTCAATTCACCCCCGGCTCCCGCAACAACAGTGCCCATAACGGGCTCACCTCGCCGCTTCCCGAGAGTCGCCCCAAAGCCTTGCCGGGGAAGGCCGTTCCATCCAGTGAGGCCGCTGGGACTCGAACCCAGGACCAACGGATTAAAAGTCCAGGAGAACCCGAAGATTATGTCATGGTCGTATCGGGGTCACACGAATTCTTCGGGAACAACGCGTGTCGATCGGCGCAGGAATCAGGCGCCGAGAGGGCATTTGCTAACAGTTTTGCTAACAGTGCCGAGGGCCCACTGAACTGCCGTCACGCTACCTGCCGGATGACCTCCTGATACGCCTGCCAGACCCGCGAATAGGCTCGAGTCCAAAGAATGGCTCCGAGGACCCGCTTCATCGTCTTTTCGTCCGATCATTCCTGAAAACAGATTTCAACACGATCGAGGATCGGCGCCGACTTATTCGCCGTCGTGTCCTCGATGCGAAGCTCAAAGCAGAATCCGTAGCCCTCTGGCAGCATGCTCAGATCCATCGATGCGGGAATGCGCTTCACCTGCTTGGCGAAGCCCTCGATGGATTCGTACTGCTCCGTCACCTCCCGCCAGTCACTCCACGTGTCGGCTATCCCGTCATTGGTCGTGTCGATGCCGACGCGGGCTTCGACCTTCTCAACCCACGGGCCGGGGTTGACGTAATCATGGCGAGTCTGGT
>CAYSPN010000517.1:0-9300 GCA_964432895.1 uncultured Candidatus Kuenenia sp. | reverse complement strand
TGCCGTCGCTGGCCCTCGACGTGGCTGGGATCGCCTGGGAGGCGTCGGAGAACGCCGACACGCGGTGCTGGAGCCTTCTGCCCGATCGCATCCAGACCATGCGACTGGAGCTGCCCGTCGGCACGCACACGCTCCTGCTGCAGCCGTTCGATCGCCAAGGGCAGCCGCTGGGCCAGCCGGTTCCGCAGACCGTGACGGTGGGGGACGGCCGCAACACCTACCTGCTCGTGCAGGCCACCGACGCCGGCTTCGTCGGACGCCCACTGACCAACAGCCCGTAGGCCACAACGCCGCTCGATGCTTCAGTAGCCGTCGAGTGAACCAAAGACCTCGATCATCGCCGCGGCCTCGGCAGTGGTGATCCGGTCGGTGCGCCGCGTGGCCGGGGCAACGCAGGTCGCCAGCAGTAGCTGCGGCTCGATGGCTGCCAGCCCCCGAAACCGCCGGGCGGTCGCCGGCCCCCGGGCGCGGACGGCGTCGGAGAGGGCCTGGAACTCCGCCTCGGAACAGGCATGCCGAGGCGGCGTGCCGTCCACAGGCACCACCTCGCCCCAGGGTGGCCGCACGATCTCGATATGGCCGGCGTCGAGCAGCGGCCGCATCCAGCGATGGAAGAACATCAGCATCAGCACGCCGCAGTGGATCCCATCGGCATCCGGATCCATCAGCAGAAGCACCCGCGCATACCGAAGCTTGGCAAGGTCGAACGCAGCGCCCCGGCCGGTGCCGAGGCTGTCGGTCAGCGCGGTGAAGAGCGGGTGCGCCGCCAGCTTCTTGTCCGTTGCCTTGACCGCGTTGAGCGGCTTGCCCTGCATCGGGAGCACCGCCTGGGTCGTGGCATCGCGGACACGTGTCACGGCCAGCGCCGCCGACTCCCCTTCCACGACGAACAGTTCCGTTCTCGGCGCCTTCGTGGAGCCAGGCACGGCTCCGTGCAGCGCACAGTCTTCGAGCTTCACCGGCCCCGAGGGAAACGGCCTGGTCATCGGGGTGATTCACCCACCGTCGCGGCTTGACCGGTGCGGGCCGATTCGTAGCAGGCTTCCACGATGGCGACGGTCTTGCGGCCCTCGAGCCCGTCGAGCGCCGGAGGCCGCCCGGCTTTCAGTGCCGCGATGAAGTCGGCGAAGTTGCGGGTGTGGCAGGAGTAGTTGATCGCCATCGGATCGGCGGCGCCCCCTGATGTGCTGCTTGCCCAGCCGAACCGTTCCCGCGTGACCGCATCGGCAGCCGCCTCTTCGCGGAACCGCCAGGTCGTCAGCTGTTCTTCCAGGATCTCCGCCGTGCCATCTCGGCCTCCGAAGAGAAACCGACGCATCTGCCCCGGATAGAGGCTCGTCGCGGCCAGCAGTTGCCCCAGCCCACCGTTTTTGAACCGCAGGATCGCCACGCACGTGTCCTCCACCTCCAGCCGCGTCACATCGTGCGACCGCACCGCGGAAAACGCCACGACACTCTCGACCGGGTTCTCACCCGGCGCAAGGTCGGGTATCGAGGCACCAGCGATCCACTGGACGGCGTCGACTCCGTGGATCGACTGATTCATGACGGCGCCGCCACCATCGAGCGCCTTGGTGCCCTGCCAGCGGCCTGGACCATAGTAGGCGTCGTCCCGCCACCAGGGCACGTAGCTGGCCGCGATCGCCAGCGGCCCGAAGCGACCAGCCGCCGCGGCCTCGTGCACTGTCTGCACCACAGGGTTGAATCGCTGCGGGAAGATGGCGCCGAGCGTGATGCCAGCCTGCCTGGTCGCGGCCAGCATCTGGTCGATCCGTTCGAGCGAGATCTCCAGCGGCTTCTCGCAGATCACATGCACGCCATGCCGGGCGGCGGCGAGAACAGCCTCGAGATGGCCGCCCGACGGTGTGGCCACCGTGACGAAATCGGGCCGCTCCGCCTCGAGCATGGCGTCGCTATCGCCATACCACGTGCAGCCGAACTCCTGCCCAAACGCCCGCCCCTTCTCCTCGGTGCGGCAGGTCGCCGCCACGAGTTCAACGCCGTCGATGTCGCCGAGGGCCCGCGCGTGCATCCGCGCGATCGCCCCGATGCCGATGATGGCCGCCCGCATAATGTTCTTTCTCCTCGAAGGTGCCCTGGGCTCGCTGCGTCGCTGGATCAGGCGTGTGCCGTCGCGATCAGCTGCGACAACAACGGCAGCAGCTGCTTCTTGCGGCTGACAACGTTTTTGAGGGCATAGAGGCTGCGATCGAGACGCGGATAGTTGATCTCCTCCCACTCCTCGCTCTCCCTGGAGAGCAGCAACAGCGACCCGTTGCTCACCACGTCGGTCACCAACAGCGCCGAGAAGTCGAGCCTGTGGCGGACGGCGAACTCCTCGAGCGCCGCCCGCAGCTCGTCCTTCCGCTCCCAGAAGAGGTCGAAGCCGGTCTCCTCGATCTGCGAGATCGAGAACCGCACGCCGTGCTCCGTAAATTCCTTGCAGTCTTCACCGATCACGTCGGACGGCTTGCTCGAACGCAGCGCCGAGCCAATCTCGAAAAACTCACGGGCGTATTGGTCGAGATCGACGGCGCACATGGTCCGAAGCCAGGCCAGGATCTCGCGGTCGGTGTCGGTGGTCGTCGGCGAACGCAGGAACAGCGTGTCGGAAATGATCCCCGACGCCATGCAGAGGGCTATCCCCGGCCGCGGCACGATTCCTGCGGCTCGAAATTGCCTGGCCACCAGCGTGCAGGTCGAGCCCACCGGTTCGTTGATAAACCGGATCGGCTGCGTCGATTTGAGACCGCCGCCCAGCCGGTGGTGATCGAGCACCTCGACGATCTCAGCCTCGTCTGCCCCGCTCACGGCCTGCCCAAGCTCATTGTGATCCACGAGCACGAGCCTGGGCTTCGGCGGATTGATGAGATCCGACTTGAACGAGAGTCCCACGAGTTCGCCGTCGTCGGACACCACGGGAAACACCGGCTGCGGCGAACGCTCCACGATCGTCCGTGCCTCGGTGACGCTCGTCTTGCCCGGCACCGTTATGACGTCGGTATCCACCACCGGATCGATGAACTGCGACGACTTGATCCGCAACGCGGTGTTGAGCGTGTCGAAGGGGCTCAGAATCACCGACACGTTGCGGATCTTGGCCAATTCCGTGAGCCCCGCGGAGAGCGAAAAGCCGCCGGTGATCACCAACAGCCGCACGCCGTGCTCGATTGCCGGGAGCTGGATCGTGGGTCTGTCGCCGCAGACCACGATCAGTCGCTCCGCCGGAAACTTGTGCATCCGGTCGGTGAAGCCTTCGGCGCTCATCGCGCCCACCATCACGAGCAACTGATCTCGCTGCTGGGGATCGAGCACGTGCTGGAAGCGGCCGCCGAGCACGTCGTGGATCTTCTGCAGGCAGGTCGTCACCGTCCGCAGTTTCAGCGGGTCGCCCTCGTCGCGGAAAAACAGGTCCATGAGGTGGAGCACGGAAAGCACGCCCACCACCTTGCGGCGGCCATCGACGACCGGGATCGCCCGCAAATCGGCCGCCTGCATCCGCTGGTAGGCGTCATGAAACGAGTCGCCAAACGAGGCCGTCACGATCTCGCGGCGGCAAAGGTCCTCTGCCGAGGGCCGCACGTCCATCACGATCCGCGGCGGCGCGAGTCCGGCGCGCGTGAGCACGTATTCGGTCCGCTTGTTCGGCGGCCCACAGCAGGCGGCCACGGCGTCTGGCCGCGTGGTTTGCTGCAGGAGATCGGCGTAGGCGATGGCCGAACAGATGGCATCGGTGTCGGGATTCCGATGCCCGAAGACGAGGGTGCTCATTGACGAAAAATCACCGGTGCTGGCTGAGGTGCCGAGACGGAACAGGACAGGGAAGGAGAGGATACCACGAAAAGCCCGACCGAGCCGCTGGTCCTCATCAGGCTGCGTGCTTCCCGCTGGACACCGAACGACCAACGCCTCCCCCCAGCACCGCGTAGAGTGAATCACTCAGCGGAGAACGGTCGAAAAGCCCCATCCGAACGGCATCGAAACCCGCACTTCTGGCCATCGAAGCCAGTGTGGTCGCCGTGAAGTAGTTGACATGGTCTGGCCAGCGGAATCCGCACCATTTTCGCCCGCGAAGCAGACGGCCGATGCAGTTGAAATTCGGCACTTTGACGATGACCTGGCCGTCGGCCGTGAGGCGGTCACGGCAGCGACGCAGCAGTTTCAGCGGCTCGATCTCGTGCTCCAAGATGCAGGAGAGCACGACGAGGTGCACGCTCGCGGGCTCGAGCATGGCGAGCCCCTCGATGCCGGTCGCATGGATGCAGCGGCCACCGCGGCCAGCCAGCGTCCGATCGGCGACGGCGGCGAGCTGGTTCGAGATTTCAATGCCGATCGGTTCGATGCGTTCGGCGACGGCAGCGGGCACTCCCGCCACAACACGCTCGATCAGCGTGCCCTCCGCACAGCCGACGTCCACCAGCCGGATCGGCCCGGCCGCGAACGTGCTTGCGATGCTCCGGCCAATCGCGGCGACCTTGTCGCGTTTGAGCACGCGACGACGAAATGTCTTTACGGCCTCGCTCATGGCGTGGACGGCAGGCTCGGCCTGCTGGCGACGCTGGCTCTCGGCCTTGTGGGTCACCTCCCACGCAAACGCATCGCGAAACAGATCCTGCGCGGGCGGATTGGCCAGATAGACGAACCCTGTGTCGGCACAGCGGCGCAGGCTCCAAGGAAACGGCGCGTAGGGAAGCGTCTGCGACCGGGATGCGCGTTCAAGGAGGGGACAGCTCCGCAACGCTGGATTCATGGAATGGCTCCTGATCCGTTCACCGTCCTGGAACCAGCAGCCCGCGGCTGCCTGCACACCCCTCTTTATCGGCAGGACGAGCAGTCATTCCACAGCCTTCCCAATCGGAATTGCCCAGAATGGGGGGCGTGCGAAGCCTCCCCCATTCCCCCGAGAGGCTGATGCCATCCACAGCAGAGAACGGCGGTCGCGGCACGACCGCCGCACCGCTTATTTCGCTTCCGGCGTGGCGGCCGGTTGCTTGCCGCCATCCCACAGTCCCACGCCGACGAGATACCAGCCCTCCGGCGTCGACTGCATGCTCATGCCGTTGAGCCCGAAATAGCGGCTGATCTGCTCAAATTCGGGGAGCGAACTGCCGTCCACTTTTTGCTTGCCCCGCCCAGGATCCTGCGTGGGATCCTGTGACGCACCACGCCGTTGACCATTCTGCGGCTGGTCACCTTCCAGGACCCTCCTGAGCAACGTTCCAGCGAGGCTCTTGCTTTCGGGCAGCCGGCCGGCACGAAGCAGTTCATAGGCCGGCCGGATCGCCTTCTCGGTGCGGCTGAACGAACTCATCGCCCAATCCCCGCCAAGCAACTGCTTGAGTTCGGCAGCCACATCCTGATAGCCGCCATCTTCGATGATCGAAGAGGTTCGCGGATTGTTCAGCACACGTTCGAGGAAGTCCCTGTGCGACGCAAGAAAGATATGCCCGTGTGCCACGGCCACGGACAGGTTCGGCCAGACGGTCTCCTTCTCCTGCCGCTCTCGCTGCCTGGCCCGCCGCCGGCCGGCAGCGTCGTCGCCGTCCGACGCCCCGGCGTCCCTCTCCGCGGTGGCCGCTGGCTTGACCGTCTCCCAGATCAGGTGCCCGCCAGCCTCAACCTCGCGGACCTCCGACTCGCTCGTCATTCCCTTGGAGATCACTTTCGCCACGGCCTCGGGATTGCTGGTCTCGATCGCGATCAGCATCCGCTCACAGTCTGGATCGATGGGCGACTCGTGATCGCTCGCCACCGCGCACCGCTTCCCCAGATGCTTGATCAGGTCGTCACGCACCTTGATCTGTGGACCATCGGGGTCCTCCTCGAGGCTTGCGATCACATCCTCAAACACGCCTGCCTCACCAACGACGTCATCCACCAGGGGCTGCATCGAATCAAACGCGTTCGCGATATCCCACTCAAACGACACCCACGACGCCGCGCCACCCGGCACCCATGCCGCTGGGGCAAGACCAGCAACGTTTGGAAACCGGAGCATGCGGGCCGCCTTCTCAAAACGGTCGGGGCCGTCGGCCGGTCGGCCGTTCCGCGGCGGGGCGTGGATCAGCGTGTTGTGCCGCAGATCGACGTTTCCTTCCCCAAAAAACAGGTATCCGCCGGCGCCGTTCACGGCGTCGAATCCCTGCCGTCTCAGGATGGCGACGTAATCGGGCCCCTTCTTGTTCTTGGTCGGCGGAAACGTCCGCCTGTCGGCGGCCAGATAGGCCAGCGGATCGACGAACCACCGCACCGGCGCCGCGGTCGCGGGCACCCCCTTCCCGCAGCGTTCCATCACTTTCGCAAAGGCCGGCACCGCGGCGAGTGCATCAACCCGGCTGGCAGCGGCGTTGCCGAGTGCCGGGGCCATCTCGGTCACGGCATCGAGTCGATCGCCGAGGAGAACGGCCGACGGCGCCACCGCGATGGCCATCTGCCGTGGTGCAGCCGCCGTCGCCCCCGCCGTTGTGGCGGCCGGCGACGCGGCGGCCGGCGGCAACGCGAACGCCTTGATCGGAGGCGGCGCCGCGATGGACTTGCCCCCCTTGGCAGTCACCCTCCCCTGCACAGCTTCCACAACCGGCGCGACCTCGGCCTCACGGCCCGAGGTGTCGATGAGCACGATCGTCGCCAACGTGCCATCCGACTGTTCGATCACGGCCAGGGCGATCTCGCCACCAGCGATCTTCTCCACTTCCTCGAGGGTGATCTCGAGCGTGCCCCGCAGCGGATCGGCCGACGACCTGCCCTGCTGACGCAGACCATCGAGGAACGTGCTCATGAGCGGATCGTAGACGAGGCCTCCCAGCGCCGACCGCTCGAACCGTTTCCGCAGGGCCTGGGGGTCAGCCACGCTCACCCAGACGCGGGTCGAAGCCGGCAGCAGTTTCTCGCTCGGGGGGAAGGACGCCGCCTCGCCACGACCGGAGGCCACGCTGATCGCCGCCATACAGGCAATCACGGCGTAGGCGACACGGCTCGCCACACGCAGCACACTCCCAACGCCGCACCACTCCATGCGTCCCGTCATGACCGCCTCCCTGGTGAATCGAGCCTCGCAGCCGCATCCGATCATCGCATGCGGAGTGTCGCGGCGCGGCATCCGGCGCCGCCGCGACACCTATCACCATACGAAAATCGGCGGCCGACGGCTACGGACGGCGTCAGGCCTCGAGGAGGCAGGCGTACGCCGACATGCCGGCGCCATACGCCGTCATCAGCACCTTCTCGCCCGGCTTGATGCCGCGATCCATGAGGTGTTTCAGAATGAAGAGGACCGTGGGCGACGACATGTTTCCGTAATCCGCGAGCACCTGTCGGGTCGGGGCCATCTGCTCCTCGGTCAGGCCGAGCGCCTCCTCAAGGGCCGCCACCATCCGGTCGCCGCCGGGATGGATGGCCCAGTGCTGGATGTCACCGCGGACAAGCCCGTTGCGGGCCAGGAGGTCGTCGATCAACGGCGGCACCACGGTCCGGACCACCTTGGGCAACTGGACCGATAGTTTGTTATGCAGTTCGCCTTGCTTGTAGACATACCGCACATCCTCACGGTAGGAGGTTTCGATTCGGCCGGCTGAATCGATGATCCGTAAGCCCTCCGGACGGGTCCAGAGCACCGCCGCTGCCGCCCCGTCGCCGAAAATCGCGTTGGAGATCAGCAGGCTCATGTCGTTGTCCATCTGGTAGGTGGCGCTGCACACCTCCACGGCCACCGACAGCACGACCCCATTCGGATTCGCATGCAGGCTGTGCGTGGCAAGATCGATGTTGGGCAACGCCCCGCCACAGCCACTTCCCACGGCGTCGAACACCCGCACGCCACCGTCGAGTTTCATCGCCTCGAGCAGGTAGGTCGACACGCCCGGACAGATGTATCCGGTGCAGGTGTTGACGACGATCTCGCGAATATCTGCGGCCGTTGCCCCGGCGGCGGCGAGGGCCCCGACAGCCGCCTGCTGTGACAAAGCGGTCGTCCAACGGTTGAATCGCTCCATCCGACGGTCGGGATCTTCCTGCTTGAGGGAGATGACGTCGAGTTCGTTGTCGAACGACAGGTAACGGGTGAGAATGCTCGGGTGTGCAAAAACCTTCTCCAGCACGTCCATACTCCGCTCCGAGAGCACATCGGAATACAGGAGCCGCACCATCTCCATGCACCGCTCCTGCGGGACACGCACCGGAGGATTGGCAATCCCCACGGCCGCGATCCGAACGGCCGGCTGATCACTGCTGGACTGACGCACGCATCTCTCGCTTTCAAAACGACTGGGGAGTGTTCGGGGACGTGCTCCGGACGGAGCGACTCCGACCATGGCCCGGGGCACGGCAGACCCCTGAGACTACACAACTGCGGGCTGCCGGGAAGCATTCGTGCCGCGCAGCGGGCGAATTCGCCAACGCCATCGATTCCCAGCCGTGGCCCCTTGACGGCACGGCCGTCGCCGGAGCACCATAACGTCCGGATCAGATTCGGTGGAAAAGCTCGGCCCCCGAGCGAAGACCCAGGAAAGAGCCATGCAGGACGCCGGAATTCGGGAACGTGTCGCCAACACCATCGTCGACGTCTTGAAGGTTGACGCGGATTTGGTCGACAGCGACAAGCGGATTCGGGAGGACCTCGGGTCCGATTCCCTCGACTCGGTCACGCTCGTGATGGCACTCGAGGACGAGTTTGGCGGCTCTATCAACGACAATGATGCAAAGTCCCTGACGACTGTCGGCGATGTCGTGAGTTACATCAGCCGCCGCGTCGAGGAAAAATCGCTGGCATGAGTCGCCGGCGGGTGGTCGTCACCGGCATCGGCATGATTTCGCCGCTCGGCACGTCTGCCGAGGAATGTTGGTCGGCCTTGCTCGAGGGTCGAACCTCGGTCGCCGCAACCCCTCCTGCCTGGAAACGGTACGCCGAGACGGCATCGACCATCTGGGCCCCCCTTCCCCCGATCGACTGGCCGGCGCACGGGATGAGTCGCATCGAGCAGATGCAACTCGACACGAGTGGCATGCTGACGATCGCGGCCTCGGCCGAGGCGATCCGTGATGCCGGCATCGAGGTATCGTCGGTCGACCCGAAGAAAAACACCTTTCGGCTCGCGGTCCCGGCCCCCGACCGGTGTGGTGTCTTCATGGGCACTGGCGTGGGCGGCATCACCTCGTTCTACGGGAATGCGGTCAATCATGTCGTCAGCCCGCTCACGACCGAGGTTGCCGACCGGTCGGTGCTCCCACCGATGCCGCCGCGTTTCAATCCCTACGCCGTGCCTGCCATGATGCCCAACGCGGTCTCGGCACTCCCGGGAATCC
>CAYSPN010000516.1:0-6519 GCA_964432895.1 uncultured Candidatus Kuenenia sp. | reverse complement strand
TCGCCGGTGCCGGCATCGACGTGTTGCCGCAGGA
Source organism: uncultured Candidatus Kuenenia sp. (assembly GCA_964432895.1). Classification (GTDB taxonomy): domain Bacteria; phylum Planctomycetota; class Planctomycetia; order Pirellulales; family UBA1268; genus CAMCQY01. Next base: position 6,485 of record CAYSPN010000516.1, on the reverse strand, counting down.
GCCGCCCGCCTCGGACGACCCGTTGCTCGTCGCCTGGCGGGACCGCGATCATCCGGCGTTCGAGCGGCTGATCATCAACCCGCACGCCGCCTTCTACTCCGAGGAGGGCCTGCTGGATATGCGGGTGAAGGGCACCGACGCGTGCCGGCGGGCGCTGCTGGGTCAGCCCTTGCGAAACGTCGTGAACAGAATGTGAGTCGCTGGAGACAAGAGTCACGGCAGCCGGATCGTGAACGTGCTGCCCACGCCCGGTTCGCTCTCCACCGCCACCGTGCCGCCATGGGCCTGCACGATGTGCTTGACGATCGAGAGCCCCAGGCCCGTGCCGCCGAGCTTGCGGCTGCGGGCCTTGTCGACGCGGTAGAATCGCTCGAAGAGCCGAGGCAGATGCTCTGCCTCGACGCCGCAGCCCTCGTCGCGGACCGTGATGACCACCGCCCCAGGGCGTTCGGTTTCTGCCGCCTCGACGCCGACCGTGATCCAGACCGTGCGACCCGGTTCGCTGTACTTGATGGCGTTGTCGACGAGGTTGATCAGCGCCTGTTCCAGGAGCGGCGCGTTGACCTCCGCCTCGATGTGAGGATCGCAGGAGACATCGAGCTGGATCGAACGGTCGCCGGCTCGGGGCAGGCAGTCGACGGTCACGGCTGAAAGCAGATCGGCCATGCGCACGGTCTCCCGTGGCAGGTTGCCCGTGCCTTCGCTCTGCTCGATCCGGGACAGAGCCAGCAGGTCCTCGATGATCGACGCGAGCCGATCGGCCTGCCTGGCAATGATGCCCAGAAACCGTCGCTGGTCGGCCGGGTCATCCCCCGCCCCATCGAGCAACGTCTCCACGAATCCCTTGATCGAGGCGATTGGCGTCTTGAGTTCGTGCGACACGTTGGCGACGAAATCGCGGCGGACGTTCTCCAGCCGTTGCATGGCGGTCACGTCATTCAAGACGATCACCGCCCCGCCCTCCCCCGAAAGATCCCGCAGCGCCGTGCCCCGCAGGCGGATCGTCCGGTCGCGGGCTCCGCGGAGCAGGAGGTCATCCTCGACAGGCTCGCGGCAGTCGATCGCCCGCAGGGCGAACCGCCGCAGGTCGGGGTTGCGGACGACCTCCTGCAGCGGGCGGCGGATGGCACGATCCGGTTCGACCGCGAGCAGCTCCGCAGCCGCGCGGTTGATTCCCACGACCCGCTGCCGGGCGTCGATGGCGAGCACGCCCTCGATCATGCTGCCGAGCACCGCCTCCTGCTGGCTGCCCTGCCTGCCGATCGTGAGCCCGCGTTCCACGAGCTGTTCGCGGAGCGAGGTAATCGCGTCGGCGAGTTCGGAGAGCTCCGCCGATTCCGCCGCCGGAATGGGAGCGCTTGTATCGCCGTCGGCCAGTCGGGCTGCGGCCAGCGACAGGTCGGCGACTGGTCGAGCGAGCCGACTCGCCACCGCGAGGCCGGCGGCCAACGCTGCCGCTGCCCACGCCAGGAAGCCGAGCAACAGCCATCGCAGAGACCGTGCCAGCTCGGTGTCGGAGTCGACCGTGTCGGCCGTGACGCGGACGATGCCGGCGGGCTGGCCAGCGGGACCGACGGGCGCGGCCACCACGAGAATGCGTTTTCCGGCGGTCGCATCGTAGCGGCTGGAGCGGGCGATCCGTCCTGCGCGGGCTTCCTCGACGATCGCATCAGCCGTCGCAGACCGCTCGCCCACGATGCCGCCCGGCGCGGACGTGGCCAGCACGGTTCCGTCCGGGGCGAGGAGGTCCATGCGGGCCCGCATGCCCCCGACCATCCGCCGCGTGGCATCGGAGAACGCGGCGGGATCGATCGCGTTGGCGCGATCGGGGAAGATCGCGGTCAGTCCCGTCGCCACGTCGGCCACCCGCTGCAGCTGGGCCGCATCGGCCAGCCGGGCCAGCTGCACGCTCGCCAACCAGAAGCAGCCGACCAAGCCCGCTGCGACCAGCGCGCAGAAGCCCGCGAACACGTGCCAGACAAACCGCGAGCGGGCCATGAAAAAACTGCGAGAGAGCTGCGAAGGACGGCGAACGACCGGGATGGACAGGAAAGACTCCGGGCCGAGACTCGTGTCACGCCCGGAACCGGTATCCCACGCCACGGACGGTTTCGATGTAGGAACCGAACTCGCCGAGTTTCTTGCGCAGGCCGGCGACCTGCACGTCCACCGATCGCTCTGTCACAGGATAATCCTCTCCCTTGACCGCGTCGACAATCTGCGTGCGGGTGTAGGCCCAGCCCGGCCTCTTGGCCAGGAATTGCAGCAGGGCGAACTCGGTGTAGGTCAGCTCGACCGGGGTGCCGGCCAGGGTGACCTCGTGCCGGCCGGCATGGATCGACAGTTCGTGAACATCGATCGTCGTCTCCTGTTCCGCCTTGGAGTCGGCCTCCTTGCGCCGCAGGAGCGCCTTGACGCGGGCCGAGAGCACCCGTGGGCTGAACGGCTTGGCGATGTAGTCGTCGGCGCCGCGTTCGAGCCCAGCGACCATGTCGCTCTCCTCGCCCTTGGCCGTGAGCATGATGATCGGGATGTCGCGGGTCTTGGGATCGCTCTTGAGCCGGCGGCAGACCTCGAGGCCGTCGACGGACGGAAGCATCCAGTCGAGCACGATCAGGTCGGGCGGCTGTTTCCGCGCGGTCTTGAGCGCGTCTTCGCCGGTTCCCACGCACTGCACGCGATAGCCGTCCTTGGAGAGCTTGTAGCTCACCAACTCCAGCAGATCCTCCTCGTCATCGACTACAAGGATCTGTTGACCGGCCATCGGGGCAATCACTTTCTGTTTTCCCAGGCGGGGCCTGCACGCGACGTCAGACGATCAGTGATAGTCAAAGACCGTTAGGGTTTTGTGAGGTGTGTCGACAGCGTGGACGGCTTGTTCTACAGCCGGTTACGAGAGCAGCATCTCGACGTCCTCGGCCGTCAGGCTCGACACCATGCTCTCGTCGGCGCGGACGATCGATTCAGCCAGTTCTCGCTTGCGGTCCTGGAGCGCGACGATCTTCTCCTCAACCGTGTCCCTCGCGATGAGACGGTAGGCGAAGACGCGGCGGGTCTGGCCGATGCGATGGGCGCGGTCCACAGCCTGGGCCTCGACCGCCGGATTCCACCAGGGGTCGAGGATGTAGATGTAGTCGGCCGCGGTGAGGTTGAGACCCTGGCCACCCGCCTTCAGGCTCACAAGGAACAGGCGGCAGTCGGCGTCTTCCTGGAACCGTTGCACGCGTGCCTGCCGGTCGGTCGTCTTGCCATCGAGGTATTCGTAGGTGGTCCCGCGCTCGTCGAGGTGACGGCGCACGATCGAAAGAAAACTGGTGAACTGGCTGAACACGAGCACCTTGTGGCCTTCGTCGATCACCTCCGACAGCTGCTCGAGCAGCGTGTCGAGCTTGGCCGCAGGCTCGTCGATTCGCGCAGGATCGACGAGGCCGGGGTGGCAGGCCGTCTGTCGCAGCCGCAGCAGCGCCTCGAGCACCGCGATCCGCGACCGCCCGATGCCCATGCGACCGATTCGGCCCGACAGTTCCAGGCGGTAGTGCTCCCGCAGTTCGTCGTAGGCCTTCCGCTGCTCCTCGCCGAGCTCGCAGAACAGCGTCTGCTCGGTCTTCTCCGGCAGGTCGGAGAGCACTTGTGTCTTGGTCCGCCGCAGCAGGTAAGGACGGACGGCGCGGGCCACCACCTCGGAGCTCGTGCGGCCGCCGGCCAGAAACCGCTTGAGTCGCGTGGCGCTGCCGAGCTGGCCGGGATTGAGAAACTCAAAGATGCTCCAGAGTTCGCCGATGTGGTTTTCCACCGGCGTGCCGGTGAGGGCCAGGCGATGGCGGGCCCGCAGGAGACGGCAGGCCTTCGCCGCCTGGCTGGAGGCGTTCTTGATCGACTGCGCCTCGTCGAGCACCACATAGTCGAACTCGATCTCGCGGTGGTTGATGATGTCGCGGCGCAGCGTGCCATAGGTGGTGAGGATGATGTCATGGTCGGCCAGGGACCCCGCCTCATCGACCCGGGCATTGCCCGTGTAGTTGAGCACCCGCAACGACGGCGCGAACTTGCGGGCCTCCTCGATCCAGTTGAACACGAGGCTCTTCGGCACGATGACCAGCGAGGGTCGGTGCGCGATGCCGCCGGCGGTGAGCAGCGCCTGCCGCCGGACGAACATCGCCAGCACTTGAATCGTCTTGCCAAGACCCATGTCGTCGGCGAGGCAGCCGCCCAGGCCCATCCGTTCGAGGAACGTGAGCCAGCCGAGTCCCTCCCGCTGGTAGTGGCGGAGCGTGCCCTGGAAGCCCTCGGGCTCGTCCTCGGCCTCGGGCCGTTCTCCCTTGGACAACTCGTCGCGAATTCGTTCGAAGGCCTCGTCGACGTGTGATTGCGGCTGGCCCGCCAGCAGGGCATCAAGCAGCGCCATCTGGATCCGGCCATACCGCAGGCGGCCGTCATGCTTCTGCGCGAGCACGGCCATCGGCTCGATCTGCGCCGCAAGCGACTCTGGCAGGATCCCCAGAGATCCATCCGACAGCTCCACGGAGCGGCTTCCCTTCGCGAGCGCCTCGAGCAGGGCGGGGAGATCGGCCGTGACGCCGCCGAAGTCGATCGCCGCCGAGAGCTCGAACCAGTCGATCCCGCTGGTCACGTTCCAGGCCACGCTGCCGGCCGGTCGATACCGTCGGCCGGAGACCTCGACCGTCCAGCCCGCCGCAGCCAATTGCGATACGGAGGCGTCGAGCCGGGCGCGGGCGATCTCCACGTGGTGGCCGACTTCGGCGGCATCCGAATCGCCGGACCGTGGGGGCGTGCCGCCATACCGCGGCAGCATGGCGATCGCGTCCCGCTCCGCGGCCCGGTCACGCCGCACGAGGATCCGCCGCGCAGGGTCGGTTGCGCCGCCGGCAGGCTCGTCGGCGGCAACCAGGATGCCGGCATAGTCGAACCAGATTCGGCCTGCGAGCTGTACCCGCGGCGTCGAGCGACGCCGCGTCGGCCTCACCGCACGGCCGCCGCCGTCCTCGTCGGGAGGCAGTCCGTCCTCGTCGGCATCGAGGGTGATGCTGGGCGAGTCGTCGAGCACGAGCTTGGGACGGGGCGCCCCCGATTCGATCCGCCAGCCGGTCCAGCCCGGCAGTTCCAGCCGCGGCAGGTCGGCCAGCAAGGCCAGCCTGTCGATGAGGCCATCGACCTGCGCTCCTGAGAATTCGATCGGACCGCGACGTTCAAACTGGTCCATCCAGCCGCCCGTGCCGGTCACTGCCAGCCTGGCCAGCCGATCGTCGAACACGATCAAGCCTGACCGCAGGATCGCCCGCGGCGTTCGCAGATCCTTCCGCTCACTGCCACGAACGAGCATGCCGCGGAGCGTCGCCCGGCCGGGCCGCGGCAACGGCTTGCCCTCGGCGGCCATGTCGGCCACGGTCTCGGCGCGTGTGCTCGCGACGTCATCCGGCTCGAGCACGAGCGCAAATTCCCAGGGACGGCCGCCGTCCCACACCAGGGGTATGACGAGGTCAGGGTTGCGTCGCGGCTCGGGCTGCAGCACGAGCCGGCCGGTTTCACAGAGCATGGCGAGGTGCGTGGCCGCCGATTGCGAGCTGACCACCACGCGGGCGATCGTCCGCCGCTCGAGCGGCTCGGTGCCACCGAGTTCGCCCACGGCCAGGGCGCCGACCAACTGCGCGAGGATGGAGCGTTCCTGGGCATCGAGCTGGTCGAGCTCCACCTGCCCCGGGCCGATCACGATCGGCCGGGGCCGGCCGGTGGCGTTGCCGGCAACGTCGAGTTGCATTCGACCAGGCACGAGCACGGCCGCCCGGGCATCCGCCGAGGCGGCGAGATCGAGCAGAAAGATGACAGCGCCGGCCGATTTGCGGCTGTCAGAGATCGTGACCATGCGATCCCGCACGGCTGGCTCGACGAGCCGTCGGCGTTCGTCGAGTTCGGCCGCCCAGGCGGGCAGTCGCGTCGAACCCGAGCGGCTGCCGGCGACGGCCGGGATTGTTACGGGTGGCAAAACGCTCCGCACGGCGGATGATCGGGAGGTTCCGTGATCGTCATGAGCGGCTTCGTCTTCAGGACTCGTGTCGTCCTCGGCGTGCTGCTCTTCATGGTCATCCGCCGGCACGATGTCGAGTGCCAGCGGGGTGTGGTCGTGCAGGTTCGAGAACAGTCCACGGCGATCGATCTCGAGCAACACAGCGGCCAGCAGCGCGCACGGTTTGCCGGTCCGCCCCACCGGGCTGGTGGAGTGGCTTTCGAGCGACATGCCACCCTTGCGGCGGGCCGAGAGTTCCAGCCGCACCTCTTGGGTCTCGCCGTCGTCGCCATCGATGGTCGCATGCACCTGTCCCACCCGCGGACACCAGACCCGCTTGAGCACGATGGCCCTCGCCGTGGCGACATCGGCAGGTTCGAACAGTTGGAACAGGCGTTTTTCGAGGCTCGTCATGCAGCACATACCAGGTGGGAAAGTGGTTGCGCACGACGCGACGGCAGCG
>CAYSPN010000515.1:0-5187 GCA_964432895.1 uncultured Candidatus Kuenenia sp. | reverse complement strand
CCGGAGGCCGTTTGGCATCGCGGAACCAGTGCTTCCAGCCGAGGCTGGCGCCGTCGTCGGGGGTGTTGAACCAGCCCTGGTAGCCGCACAGGATCTTTCCCTGCAATCCTTCCTGCGGCTGGGCCTCAGTCGCCGGACCCGCGTAGGGCCGCATGGTCTCGGCGCGTACCGCCTCGAGTTCATGCTCGGGCGCGGTGGCCGAGCCGATCCCGCACCAGAGGCATGCCACCCACAGCGTCAGGGTCGCCGCGAAGCCGTGCCTCATGGCGTTGCGTCCGTGCTGCCCGTGATGCTCGACCAGCTGGTGCCGATGGCGATGTCACCGAAGAGCACCTCTCCCTGGCTCACGATCTCCACTGAGATCTGGTCGTAGATGTGGCCGGAGGCGATGCAGTCGGTGGCGACTGCCCATTCCAATGGTTCGCGGTCGCCGAGCCTGCTCACCGGGAGTACGCAGGCGAAGACCTGGTCAGGCTGCGTCCGCCCCGCCACGATCTTGGCCACGATCGCGAACGTCTCGCCAGGGGGCTGCGGCACCGCCGACCGCACGCTGTGGCCCGCAAATTTCACGGCGAGCGTGTCGGCCCGGTACACCGCCAGGTGCAGGGCAGACTGTCGCTCGAGCTCCTCCTCGGTCGTGAGGCCGTAGGTGCGGAGCACGAGCATCGCGATGTTCGGATCGTTTGGCTGCGGGGCCGGCCGGCGAACGAGATACCGCACGTACCAGACGCCGTCGGTGCCCAGGTCGATCGGATTCTCCAGGTAGCGGTGTGCAGACGACGTGCCGCCACCGGCGTGCGCGATCGCCCCGGACGAGTCGCCGGTAAGCCCCGGACGCACGATCGCAAACTCTGGCAGGCCCTTGTGGGAAATCCATGGCTTCTTCCAACCCGTACCGCCACCGGCTTGCCCGATTCGCAGCGAGTCGGCGTCGAACCGGTCCTGAGCCAGCGGTGCCACCGGCATGCGTGCGCGACTCGCGGCAGGCACCGCACCGCGGACGGCCAGCGACGGGTCGAACGCGATGGCGCGGCCGCCGGCTTCGCGGCCTGCATACGATCGGCCCGTCCTCGCAGGGAGAAGTTCCGAGCCCGTGCTGCCGCCGGAAGGCGTGCGACGCACGATGCCGTCGACCACGTGCAGATCCTCCGACCCGTGCTTTACCACCGCCGAATACTCGGTGCCGACGTCGACGAGCGTCGAACGTGGCGTGGTGATCGAGATTGCCTCGCAGGTGACGTCGCCTCGGAATGCGAACGCCGCCTGGTCGATGTGGACGGCGTTTCGCGACACGATCGCGAAACGGGCGTCGGCGTCGAAGAACAGCTGCGCCCCGCCGTCGAACCGCAGCGTGCAGGAGCCGCCTGTCAGATGGAAGCGGTCGGGCCCGAGCCGTGCGCCGGGCGTGGCCGTCTTGCCGTTGAGCAGCGACGTCGGGCCGGCGTCGATGATCGTGGCCACGTAGGGCTGGACCGCGGGCTCGGCCTGTTCCGGTGAGGGAGCCGCTGGCTTCCGCATCTGGCCGCCGAGCAGGAAGGCTGCGATCGCCACCGCGGCGGCGAACCCGCCCCAGACCGCCGGCCACCGCCAGGCGGGGATGCGTTTTCCATGAGCCGCATCGGCTGCGCCGTCCGCCAGGGCCGGGAGCGTGTTCAGGCGGCCGTGCATGTCGAGATACCGCACGTAGAACCGGCGGGCCGCGGGGTCCGACCGCAGCCGCTCCGCGAGTCGTTCGATCTGCTCGGCGGTGGCCGTCTCGTCGCAGATCGCGGAGAGGATCTCGTGCAGGCCGGCGTCGATGTGGTCGTGTCTCATCTCGGGGCGTATCTCGTTGCTCATACGGCTTCGTTTCCCGAATGGTTTCCCAGCAGGACGCTACGGCCGACACAGTCGAAGAGCAGCCGGCGCACGCGTTCGAGATTGCGGAACGTCGTGCGGCGGCTGACGGCCAGCCGGCGGGCGATGTCGTCGGGCGAAATCCGGTCGATGTAGCGGGCCTTGATGAGGTCGCGGTCGGCCCTGCCGAGCTTCGCGAGGCATCGCTCGAGCGCCACGAGTCGCTCCGCGAGCACCGGCTCCTCGGCCTCGCGTTCGCGGGCCACCAGTTCCAGCACATCCACCGGCAGGAGGACGGTCCGCCGCGGGCTGCGGTCGCGGTGCTGCAGCACCTTCAGGTAGGCGAAGCCGCAGGCCCAGGGAAGGAATGGCCGCGTGCAGTCATACTGGGCGAACTTTCGCGACAGGGTCAGGCAGACCTCCTGCATCACATCCTGCGCATCCTGCTCGTGGGGCAGGAGCGTGTAGATGTAGCGGCGCAGGTGATCGTGGTTGGCCGTGATCAGCTGCACGAAGAGATCGTCGCGCGGCTCGCCGCGTTCGTCGCCGTGGTTCGCTGCAGGCTCGGGGCGGTCTGGGTTGGGCATGGCAGCGGGCGGGGCAGGAGGCATTCTGTGAACCGAGCCATACTCTATTCGCCTGCCTGGGCAAAAAGTGCCACGAACCGTCGCCGATGCTGGTTTTCAGTTGATTATTCCGGCCCGTCGCCGGGCTCCATCTGCGTCGTGTTGGCGGCCGCGAAGTAGAGCGTGACGGCCGCCATGCCGAGGCCGAAGAGGAGAATGAGCGCGAGGGCCATCCCCATCGCGCAGCCCGCCCGGCCGTCGTCGGAGGCGAGCGAGGCGAGTTTGCGGCTGGTGAGTGTCGCGGTCGGCGTCGTGCCGGCGGCGGTCTCCTCCGCACTGCGTGCCTGGTCCTGGTTGACCGAACTGTCGAGGGCGAGCAAGAAGCTCCGCGCGTGGCGGAAGAACAGGATCGGGCAGAGCACGGCGGCGGTGAGGCAGACGGCGAGCGTCGTTTCGTTCGAGAGGCCCAGGCCCATCACCAAGACCGCATAGAGGGCCCCGGTGAGGATCACCGTGGCGCCGTAGTTCAGATAGATCGACCCGAGATAGAAGCCCGGCTCCCGCTCGTAGGAGAAGCCACAGTGCGGGCAGGCATCGTGCATCCGAAACCAGCCGCGAAAGAGCGGGCCGATCCCGCACCGCGGGCAGCGGAGCTGAGCGGCACGGGAGAAAACGCGAAAGCGTGAGGAAGGCTCGGGCATATTTCGGGGATGGCGTCAGCATATACTGGATGATGGCAGACCACCGATTTCTCGGCGTAGAGATCGTTTCCCTGATCCTCGGCCGACTGCCGGCGCAGCTGGCGATCATGCAGGCCGTGCTCGCCCGACTGCCGGCCGCCGAATGAAAAAGGTGCTTGGCACCACGTATCCTTCACCCAAGCCCGCAGCGCGAGCAATGGAATACGGCTGACGGTAAGGGAATGTCACGCGGATTCCTCTCGCTGGCGCTTCGGGCTTGCATGGGAACTGCTCTTCATCCAAGCCCGCAGCGCTAGCAAGTGAATACGGGTCGCCCGTGCATCCTGTGCCGAACCACTACTGGGCCGGCATCTGTTTCAGAGGCTCTTGAGACGGATGTTGCGGTACTCCGCCCACATCGGCTTGCCGCCGTGGAGCTGCAGGGCCAACACACCCTTGGCGAGCGCCCGCTTCGCATCGTTGTCGGTGAAGTCGAGGATTAGCCGGCCGTTCAAATAATGGCGGATGTGATTTCCCTCGGCGCGGATCACGACGTCGTTCCAGTCGTCGACCTTCATCAGGTCCTTGAAGGCTTCCTGGTCGATGAGCGCCGTCGTCGCCACCTTCTTGCCCCCTTCGGTCTCCCAGGTGGCCTGCTCGCCGACCTGGCAGATCCGCGCCCGTGAGCCACCTTCGTCATAGATGAAGCCCGACACGTTCGGAAACACTTCTTCGTTGCGGATCTCGTGCTGGTAGCCGCGGACCACCCATTTGTTTTTTGCCGAGTCGTCGGTGATGTGCTTCGAGCGGTATTGAATGCCTGAGTTGTTGGTGGCGTTGCAGCGGAACGAGAGCCGCAGGTCGAAGTCGCCGACCTCGCCACCCTTCCAGATCAGGAAGGTGTTGCCGGCTGCCACGTTCTCCGGCGTGGTCTCGCCATGGATCACGCCATCGCGGACGCTCCACAGCCGGGGATCGCCATCCCAGCCGTCGAGGTCCTTGCCGTCGAAGAGTTGCTGCATGCCGGCGGGCTCGGCCGGGGCGACTGAGGCAACAGCGGCAGGCGCCTCGGCGTGGGCGACGGGCATGGCAGTCGAAACGACGCCGCAGACGATGGCTGCGACCACGGCGATCCTCAAACATGGAGACGATCGGCGGCAACGGTCGGCGGTCATGGAAGCCTCGAAAAATGGGTGGTTTTCTGAATAGTATGTCGAGAATACTGCTGGCAGAGGGTGGGGTGCAAGCAATGTGATCCCGACCGATGGTGTGGTCCCATCCTACGAGGCTTCCGGTGGCCCCGGGCCCTTCGAGCGACGGGTCCTGCCCGCTCACCGTCTCCAGAGGACCTGCAACGAGAGACCGAGACCGGGATCGTAGCGGACCACGTCGGTGCGGCCCGACGAAAAACTCGTGCCCTGGAAGAGCGTGCGGTCAAACAGATACGAGACCATCGCCTCCACCGCGAAACCGCGTCCGAGCACCCGTTCGAGCCCCACGGCGGCACGCTGGTCGAACACGTAGAACCGTTCGTCGTCCTGAAGCCTATCGGCCAGGAAATAGATCTCGGTGTCGGTCCGGTAGAACGCCAGGAACGACAGTCCCTCGGCGAGCCGACGGCGGGCGACGGCGTTGACGTTGACCAATGGAAAATAGTTGACGGAGAAGGTCCAGTCGTCGGTGGGCCGCCACTCGATCGACGGCGGCACGCCGATCTTGGCCTCGAAACGCTCATCGGGTCGCCAGACGTAGGCGATGCCCGGCAGCGGATAGGGGAGCTGCGACGTCGGCGAGTAAAAGAGGCTGAAGTTCCATTCGTCGCGTTCGTTTCGGGCCGGCCGTGTGTAGAAGCCGACTGCCATCAGCGTGAGATCACGGCCTGCCGCATAGGGACGATCGCTCGCCGATCCGAACAGAAACGTGCCACCGATGCTGCCCCCGTCGTCGAGTGGCCGGCTGTGCAGGAAGCCGGTCTCGACCAGCCAGAGCTGGTCGGGCACGGGCTGCCCGGAGTCTGGGAGCATCGCATCGGTGGCGATTTCAAGCCGACCGAATTTGGCGATGCCGATCCAGAGTGGCTTGCCTTCGGCAGGAACCGCCAGGGG
>CAYSPN010000514.1:0-8915 GCA_964432895.1 uncultured Candidatus Kuenenia sp. | reverse complement strand
CGAGCCTGACGATTGCAGCCGCCTGGCTCTGTGCGATCTCCTGCGCAAACGTGAGAGAGACGGCCGAACAGAATGGGCAGGCCAGCACCTGACGGGCCTGCCCGACGAGCATCCCGATCCCCAGCAGGGCCACGATCCAGTATCGGAAGAGCATATTTCGCATGGGCCTCATTCTAGCGGCAAACATGCCGCCAACGCACGGGCAGGCGGCTGACCCGTCAAGAAAAACAGCACGGAGTTCAATCGTGTTGGGCACGAGATGTGTGGCCGACCGCATTCCCTTGCTTGCGCTGCGGGCTTGGATGATACCCCCTCCCATAGAAGCCCGAAGCGCGAGCGAGGGAATCCGCGATGCCATATCGCACGAACGGCGTCAGGATGACAGCCACTTGGCGACGTCCGTGCGATAGGCGGCCATGGCGGGCAGGAGGGCCGCCAGAATGGCCAGCACCACCAGGAACGGCACGAGGAGCAGTTCCGCTCCCGGGGCTGCCGAGAAGATGCTCGCTGAGACGCCGGCGTTGGTCGTGATCAACGGGGCGATGGCTCCCACGAGCAGGTGCCCGAGCATCCAGCCGGCCAGCCCGCCGCCGACGGCCAGCAGCACCGCCTCGATCAGCACGACGGCGAGCACGTGCGACCGCCGGGCCCCCAGCGCCCTCATGATCGCCACGTCGCGGCTGCGTTCCAGTGACGAGCCCACCATGCTCACGAGGATCCCAATGGCCGAGACGATGACGACGAGCGTGGTCACCAGGAGGAGGAGCAGTTCCAGCGGCCGCACGAAGAGGTCGAGCAGCAACCGGATCTCGGCGATCGGCAGGGCAGCCTGTCCGTCGCGGCCCTCGTTGATCGCGGTCCGCAGGCCCATCGCCGTCAGCTCTGGGGGCAATCCCGGCAATGAGGCCGTGTCGAGCAACAGCGCAGTCACCTCCCGCTGCGCGAACGGCAGCGGCTGATGCGCATGGTTTCCGTCGTCACGTGAGCCATCGGCATCCTTTCCGCTCTCCGCTTGCCGCTCTCCGCTCTCCTCTCCGTCCACCGGCTTCGCGTGCCCCTCCTGCAGGTAAAACCCCTCCATGTTGACGAACACACCGCGATCGACCGGCGTGTCGGTGCGGGCCAGAACGCCGGTCACCGTAAATGGGTCGTGCACCTTGCCGTCGTCGGCGCCGTGCGTGGGAGCAAACGGATCGCCCGGCTTGAGACCCAGCTTGGCGGCCACCGTCGCTCCGAGCACGCCACCGAAGAATTCGTCATCTCGAAAGTTCCGGCCGGCCGAGAAGGCAAACGGCCGGCCGTTCCCGACCGTGAGCCGGTCGAAGTAGGCCGTGTTCGTGCCGATCACGCGGAAGCCACGGAAATAGTCCCCCATGCAGATCGGCACGGCGGTCTTGGTGCTGGCGGCGAACGTGCCATCCACGCCGTCGGGCCGCTCGGCAGCGGGCAGGAACTGCTGGTAGAAGTCCCAGGAGATGTTCTCGATCGGCTTGCTGATGAGGTACACGCTGTTGAGCACCAACTGCAGCGGACTCCCCTTGGCACCGACGATCATGTTGTAGCCCAGGCCAGAGCCCGATTCGAACGCCTGTTTCACGATGCCACCGGTCACGAGCGTGGCCACGACGAGCGCGACGCCCAGCGCCAGGGAGAGGGCGGTGAGCAGGCTGGTGAGCAGCCGTTGCCGGATGTTGCGCCAGGCGATGCCGAGGAGGGTCATGAGCGATGCCCCGTGGCTGCACGGTTGAAGTCTTCCAGGCGGACGCGGCGTGGAAACTGCCCGGCCACGTCGGCGGCGTGCGTCACGACCAACAGCGCCACCCCCTGCTCGGTGCAGGTGGTTCGCAGGAGGTCGATCACCTGCTGCTGGTGGGCGGGATCGATGCTGGCGGTCGGCTCGTCGGCGAGGACGGCCCGGGGCCGGTTTGCCAGCGCCCGTGCCACGGCCACCCGCTGCTGCTGCCCGACGCTCAGCTCAGATGGCTTGTGGTCGAGCCTGTGCCCGAGGCCCACCGCGTCGAGCAGTCGCACCGCCCGGTCGCGGTCGGGGCGGCCCGAGCCGAACGACATCGCCACGAGCACGTTCTCCAGCGCCGTGAATCCGGGGAGCAGGTTGAACTGCTGGAAGACGAGGCCGAGTTTGTCGGCCCGCACGCGGTCGCGTCGCGCCTCGTCGAGCCGGGCGATGTCACAGCCGTCGATGATCACCCGGCCGGCATCGGGCCGCATGATCCCGGAGATCACATTGAGCAGCGTCGACTTCCCGGAGCCGCTGCGGCCCTCGAGGGCGCAGTGCTCGTCGGGGGCGAGTTGGAACGAGTCGATGTCGAGGATGTTCACCTGCTCGCCGCCGGGCATCGTGAACGACTTGCGGACGCCGATGAGTTCGAGAACGGGTGTGGCCATGGGCAGTATCGTATCCGGTGGGGGCAGGCGGTGGTCAAAAACAGGCGTTTTCGCGGGCGGATTGAGTGGCTGTGGCATGGCGGTGTATATTCCGCCGCCCCCCTTGGAGCAGCCGCCCGTCCGCATTGTCGCGGGGCGGCAGCGTTCGTTCGACGTCCCGCCTCAGGAGATTCGCCGTGTCCATTCGCGTCGGCATCAACGGTTTCGGCCGCATCGGTCGCCTCACCTATCGGGCCATCTACGAGAAATATGGCCTCAATGGCGACGTCCAGGTCGTTGCATTGAACGATCTCACCGACGCCAAGACCAATGCCCACCTGCTTGAGTTCGACTCCAACTACGGTCCCTTCAAGGGGCACGTCGGCTACGAGGGGAACGACCTGGTCGTCGACGGCCACAAGATCAAGGTGTTTGCCGAGAAGGATCCGGGGGCCATCGACTGGAGCTCGCAGGACGTCCAGGTGGTGGTTGAGAGCACCGGTTTCTTCACCGACGCCACGAAGGCGGTCGCCCACAAGCGGGGCAGCGTGAAGAAGGTGGTGATCTCGGCACCGGCCAAGAATGAAGACCTGACGATCGTGCTGGGCGTCAACGACACGATGTACGACCCGAAGAAGCACCACGTCCTCTCGAACGCCTCCTGCACCACCAACGGCCTGGCCCCCGTGGCCAAGGTGCTGCATGAGACCTGGGGCATCGACCGGGGCCTGCTGACCACCGTCCACGCCTACACCAATTCGCAAAAGACGGTCGACACGGCGGCCAAGGATCTCCGCGACGCCCGGGCCGCGGCCCTCAATATCGTCCCCTCGAGCACCGGAGCCGCGAAGGCTGTGGGCCTCGTGATCCCCGAACTGCAGGGCAAGTTCACCGGCATGGCCTTCCGCGTGCCGGTCTCCACGGTGAGCGTCGTCGACTTCACGGCGATCCTCGGCAAGGAGGCTTCTCCCGCCGACATCAACGCCGCGATGAAGAAGGCGGCCGAGGGCCCGCTCAAGGGAATCCTGCGGTACACCGACAAGGAACTGGTGTCGACCGACCTGAAGGGCGATCCCCACAGCTCGATCTTCTCCGCCTTCGACACGATCGGCCTGGGCAACTTCGTGAAGGTCGTCAGCTGGTACGACAACGAGTGGGGCTACTCCAACCGCGTCGCCGACCTGCTGAACTTCCTCGAGGACAAGGGCCTGTAAGGCCGGACCTTCGGGCAGCTCTTCACGGGGCGTCGACAGACTGTGGCTGGGGCTTGACCGGCACGGTGCAGTCGGTCTGGAATGCTGCGGCTTCGAACGTGGTCAGGCTGACCTGCACCCGTAGGTGATCCCCTCGGGGCGGCGGCCCAGGCCACCGGAGCACAAAGTGCAGGCCGCGGTTGCGTGACGTCCGCCGGAAACGACCGATCGCATCCCGGGCCGGAATGTCCCAGTGAGCCACCGGTGCTGCACCGGTCGGCCCGCCTGGGTCGTAGACCGAGATCGACACGTCGCCGGCTGCGGTGACAAGTCGCTCGTCACCGTCCCGCGGTTCGACGACGATGGCCAGGCCGTCGCTGACGCCGTCGCCGTCGCCGTCGAAACACGCGGTTCGCGCCGGGTTGACGATCAGGTGCGTGATGCGGCCGGCATCGGCGAGGCTTTCCTCGTGCGACAGTTGCCGGCCTGTCGGCGGCTCGGCGGCCGGATCAGGCCATGAAGCGATGGGCCGCGCCGCGGCATCGATCGCCATCGGGGCAGGCACCGCGCCGGCCGGATCGCCGGTGGCTGCCACCGCGGCCGGTGCCGGCGTGACCGATGACGACGTGCCCGGTGCCGCCGTGCCGGGAAACCTCGGTTCGGCTGGCAGCGGTGGGATGCCATCGAGCTTCGGAGGAGTGACGGTTCCCGGCGGCGGCAGGCTGCCTGGCGGCGGCATGCTGCCCGGGGGCGGCGTTGCTGGCCCGCCGGCCGGCGGGCGCACGCCCGGTATGTCGATGGCTGGCGGCGTGAGGAGGGGCTGGCCCGGTCCACTGCGGGTGGCCGGGGTTGGCTGACCGGCAGGCAGAGAGAGCCCGCGACGGGGGGCGGGCACATCAGTCTCGGAAAATCCAAGCTGCTTCTTCAGGCTCGTGTTCTCACCCGCGGCGCGGTCGAGCCGGGCGCATTTGTCCTGCAGCTCGTCCTGCAGCTGGTAGATCTGATCCTCCTGCATCCGCAGCTCGCGCTCCAGTAGCTGCTGGCTGAGGTCGCTCTTGCAGCCGAGGCAGGAAAGGACGACGGACGCCACCACGAACGTGGGGAGGAATCGCGGAAAAAACGCCGCGAGAACGGGAGCGGTCAGGCTTCTGAACAGTGTCATGACGCGCCTCCTTGCGCCTCATTCCTGCGTATCTTTGCGGCCCATCACAGCAGGACCGCAACCATCCGATCACTGTTTCGTCACGTGCAGAGCGGGTCAGCCGGCGGTCTTCTCGGTTGGCATGCGGTCGATCACCTCGTCGATCAGCTTGTATTCGAGCGCCTCCTGCGCCGACATGAAGCGGTCGCGATCCGTGTCCTGCTCGATTTTCTCCAGGGGATGCCCCGTGTGCTTCAGCAGGATCGCGTTGAGCTTGTGCTTGATGTTCTTGAATTCCTTCGCATGGATCATGATTTCCTCGGCCGTGCCTTCCATGCCCGCCAGCGGCTGGTGGATCATGATCCGCGCGTTGGGGAGCGCCCGTCGCTTGCCCTTTGCGCCGGCCGTGAGCAGCACCGCGCCCATCGACGCACACTGACCGATGCAGTAGGTGGCGACATCGCAGGTCACGAACTGCATCGTGTCGTAGATGGCCAGGCCGGCCGTGACGCTGCCGCCGGGAGAGTTGATATAGAGGTGGATGTCCGACTTCGGGTCGTCGGACTGCAGGAACAGCAGTTGGGCGACGATGGCATTGGCCACCTCGTCATTCACCTGCGAGCCCAAAAAGACGATGCGGTCCTTGAGCAGGCGGCTGTAGATATCCATCGCCCGCTCTTCGCGGCCGCTCTTTTCGATGACGAACGGGATCAGGGGCATGGGCAGCTTCTCGGCGGGGGCTGGAACGGGGAGTGGTGCGGTACTTCTCGAGCCTGATGAGGACGGATCCGTGGAAACGGATGATGGGAACGGGGGTCAGTCCTTGCCTTCGTCGTCCGCCGCAACCGGCGGCTTGGTGAGCACATCATCGACCAGGCCATACTCCTTGGCCTCGGTGGCAGTGAGATAGCGGTCACGGTCGGTGTCTTTGGCGATACGGTCGATGGGCTGGCCGGTGTGATGGGCCAGGATGTCGTTGAGGATCGCCCTTGTCTTGATGATCTCGTCGGCCTGGATTTCGATGTCGCTCACCTGCCCGCCCACCTGGCCGTACGGCTGGTGGATCATGACCTTGGCATGCGGCAGGGCGAACCGTTTCCCTTTGGCGCCACCAGCGAGCAGGACGGCGCCGCCGCTGGCGGCGAGCCCGACGCAATAGGTCGCGACCTGGCAGGAGAGAATCTGCATCGTGTCGTAGATCGCCATGGTGGCCGTGACGCTGCCGCCGGGCGAATTGATGTAGAAGTGGATGTCTTTGCGGCGGTTTTCGCTCTGAAGATAGAGCAGCTTCATCACCAGTTCGTTGGCGTTGCCGTCGTAGATCTCTCCCTGCAACAGGATGATCCTATTTTCCAACAGGAGGTCGCCCAGCGTCATCTGCCGCTGCCGTTGATAGTCGCGAGAGGCGCTCGAGGCCTGCGGAACAGTGGCCTGCAGAACAGTGGACCGAGGAGCGTGGGAACGATTCAGCATGTCAGGTCTCGGTTGGGCTGTGAAATCGGCGGTGGGTGGTGACACGATGCCGGGGTGACACGGTGCTCGACGGCACGGGGTGGAGAGAGGAATCCGGTCTGGCGATTACGACCGCCGCGGGCTGCCAGCATCCGCCTGTGTTGCCGTCGGAATTTGCTCCTCGCCGACGACGGAGCCGCAGACCGCGTGGTCGACAGCCTCGGCGTCGCGTTTCTGGAATTCGAACGGGGTGTCGGTGAACTTCGCATGCGATGTGATCAGGTCGATGGTCTTCCGCTCGATGATCTGGTTGCGAAGCACGTCCATGAGGCCCCGTTTCTCGAGGTTTGCCCGCACGCGACGGGGCGACTCGCCCGACTGCGCGGCGATGGCTCGAATCTCCTCGTCGTAGTCGGCCGCGGCATCGGCGATCGACTGGTCTTCGGCGATCCGCTCCAGGATGAAGTGCTCCTTGAGGGCCGCGGCCGTGCTGCCCATGACCGACTGCCGCAGTTCGTTGACGTGCTGACGGATGGAATCGTCGTCGAAGCCACTGCGCCGCAGTTCGAGGATCGCCCGCTCCAGCTCCCGGAGGCTCTGGCGACGGAGCAGATCGGGCGGAAGGTCCCAGCTGGCCGATGCCGTCAAGGCGCTCGACACCTGCTGTCGCACCTGCCGCCGACGGTGCCACTCGAGCTGGTTTTCCAGCTGCTTCCGCACGGCCGCCCGCAGGTCATCCGGCGACTCGAACGACCCAAGTTCTTCGAGCAACTCGGGCGACAGCTCTGGCAGTTCGAGGTGCTTGACGTCGACAACAGTCAGTTCGAGCGTGACATCCTTGCCACGGAGCGACTCGACGGCCGCCTCGTCCGACACCTTGAGCGTGGCAGTCACAGGGGTGCCGGCGCGGGCCTTGGCGACGAGTTTGTCGAAGCCCGCCAGTTCGGCGTCGGCGAAGGACAGCTTGGGCCGCACAATCAGTTCCAGGTCGGTGGCCTCCGACAGCACCGTGTCGCCGTCGAGAAACCGCAGGTTGGCCACGATCAGGTCGCCCGGCTTGGCCGACCCTTCGTGGGGCACGAATCGTGCTCGCTCCCGCAGCAGGTTGGTGAGCGACTCTTCCACGTCGTCATCGGAGATCGTGCGAGAGGGCCGCCGGATCGACAGCCCCTTCCATTCGGGCAGGTCGAATTCTGGTCGCACCTCGATCTTGAACTCGAACGTCATCGGACCGTCAGCCGGAACCATGACCGCATTCACGTCGAGTTCGGGCTCGCTGATGGGCGAGAGTTTTTCCTGCTCGGACACCTGCGTCATCGCGTCAGCCAGCAGTTTGCTGCGGATCTGGTCAGAAAGCTCCGACTTGAAGCGGCTGCTCACGAGCCGACGTGGCGCGCGGCCGGGCCGGAATCCTGGCAGCATGGCGGCGGGCATCATCTCGCCGATCGCGTCGTCGCGGTAGCGGTCGATATCTTCCCGAGGGATCGACACCCGCACCCGTCGCTCGCAGGCCGAGAGTTTGTCGATGGCGACGCCGAGTTTCAGGGCGGCAACGGCCGCTTCATCGCCACCGGAAGCAGGGGATGCCAGGGCGGTCGCAGACGGATCACTGGAAGAAGACATGACTGGTTCCGACGGGAGCGGGAGAGCTTTGCAACACACGGGCGAACGACGGTCGCTCGCAGAAGATTTCGACCGACCCCTCACCGACATGTGGAGGAGGTCGAACAAACAGTGCCAACCGAACGGACGGCTGGAACGGGAAAAATCGAAAAGCGGGTGATGAGATTCGAACTCACGACAACCACGTTGGCAACGTGGTGCTCTACCAACTGAGCTACACCCGCGGGGCTGTTCCTCAGGCGGTCGTGCACCGCCCGGAAAACGGGACTGGCACGCACTGCCTATGAACGCCGGATTATAAGGGCCCCGAGGGTCGCCGCAAGGTCATCCTCTGGGGGAACCGGGTTTTCTGGGGGGACTGGGCGGACGAATTTGGAAACCGCCGTCGCCGGATTACGATGATTTGCGGTGCCGGCATCGTACGGTTTTGGGTTGCCAGTCCACGCAGCGCCCTTCCGACCCCCCTCGGCTGTCATGGTCGTTCGCTTTCACGTCGTGTCCCCGGTTGAGAAGAAGCGGACGTTCACCGTCCGACTGCCGATCCTCCTCGGCCGCGGCGAAGAGGCGAAGTTTCGGATCCAGCACGACCGGGTGAGCCGGAAGCACTGTGAGTTTTTCGAGCGACAGGGGCAGGTCTATGTCCGTGATCTGGGGTCGACGAACGGCACGTTCCTCAACGACGAACAGCTGCCCGTGAGCACCAACACGGTTGTCCCCCCCGGCGGTATCGTGCGGGTGGGTGGCCTTTCCTTCGCGGTGGAGTATCAGCCGCGGCCCGTTGCCGATGCGGCTGCTGCCGACCAGAACGATCGCCTCGCGGAGGGGTCTGGTGCGGAAGAGAGCCGCGTGGAAGGGAACGACGACTCGCCCACGGACGAGCAGCCGGACTTCCAGGTGGTGCATGAGGAGGCAGAATCCCCGGCGGCCCCCGCGGTCGTGGCGTTTTCTGAACAGGCTTCAGCCGGCGAAGTGGGGCCAGCGGACGCGGCAACGGCTGAGACGGATCAGGTCCGCCCTTCCGAACCGGCACATGAACTGACAGGCGAACCCACAGGCGAACCCGTCTCATCCCCGAAACAGCCGGAAGGCTTTGACTTTCTGTCGGAAGGGACCGAAACGAC
>CAYSPN010000513.1:0-6462 GCA_964432895.1 uncultured Candidatus Kuenenia sp. | reverse complement strand
GATAGACTGCGGAGGTCACGGATCGGCGGAGGCTGTCGTCGTCCGTTGGATTTGGATGGGTGGCAGAGCGGTTGAATGCACCGGTCTTGAAAACCGGCAGTCGCGAAAGCGGCTCGTGGGTTCAAATCCCACCCCATCCGCCTTTTGACAATGTCAGTGTCATACGTACCCCTTTTTCAAGTCTTTTTAGAGAACCGGATGGGGCCCATCCAGCGCGACGTCGGCCCCCGTGAGGTGCTTGAGTTCGCCCACCCGCATGCCTGTCTCGGCGGTTCGTTCCAGCGCATCGCGGTGCGGCGTGCCAGGAGGCCGCCAGGATCCGCTGCAACTCTTCCTGCCTCCAGCAGGGCTGGGGGGCCGGGGTATTGGAGTGAGCAGCCGCAGGCCGACCAGTGGATCCCGGGAGAGAAGGTTTCGTCGGCGGGAATGGTTGACCACCTGCCGGAGAATCGTCGTCTCGGTGCGGATCGTCTTGGGGGCCTTTCCCTCGTCCACCCGCAATGTTCGGAATCGATCAACGAAGGTCAGATCGACCTGGATCACGAGCGGCCGGCCAAGTTCGGCGGCGATCTGCCGCATCAGCTTGAACGTATGGCGATACTAGATTTTCAGCCATCGGCGATCCTGCACCGTGCGGGTCAGTTCAGCAGGAGGTGAACGACGCGAACCGCGGTGCCGGTGCTGCGAGGGTCGTGCCCAGCGGCGATCCGCACGCGTGCCGTGTGGCGGCCAACCGGCAAGCCGTCTGCAAGCATCACCGCCCACGGTAGGTGCAGCGAGTTGCTCCATCGGGTGTGGGTCTCCAGTGTTGTGAAGGGGCCATCGTCGATGCTGCACTCGATCCGGCCTGCATCGGGACCGGACGTGATGAGGACACCGGCGGCCGTGCCATCGAAGTCGAACTCGAAAGAATCGCCGGGCCTCGTGCCCTCGAGCATCGGCACGTCCAAGAACCCTTCGCGGGTCTTCGCCGCATCGGTCGGCCGCCAGCGTTCCACGAGCGTGAAGCCCTTGATAAGGCGGACTCCCGAGAGCGGGGCAATGCAGCCCGAATCGTACGCCGCCGGATCGACCGGCTTGTCCGGCAGCGGATGCGGCTTGGTCGCCGGTGCTGCGGGATCGCCGCCCCATGCGGCGGTGAGCAAGCGGGTGATGCTTTCTGCATACAACCGATGGCCGAAGGGAGATGGATGGAGATTCTTGAAATCCCCTTCCCACGTGAATTCGCCGGCCGCGATCCGGTCGGTCACCTCGCGGGAGAGATTGAGCGACGGGTTGCCGTAGGCGACAGCCACGCTCTCGTGCTCCACGATGGCCGCCGGAACGATGCCCGCGGCATAGTCCTTCATGTGCTCCGGCATCACGAAGTGCATGTGGACGATGTCGGTCAGCGGGCTGGTGCGACGCACGTGCCGCACGATGCCCTCCATGGCGCGGCGCATGCGGTCGCGGTCGGTGCCATTGGCCGTGTCGTTCACGGCTGCCTCGACGAACAGCAGGTCGACCGGCCCTTTGGAGAGCACGTCGCGTTCGAGCCGAAAGGCGTGGGGCACGGACCCAAGCGAGCCGATGCCCGCGTTGACGAACTCGAAGTCCGTCTCAGGAAATCGCCGCCGTAGCCAGTCGCACGTCTGGTCCCGCCAGCCACCCCCGGCTGTGATCGATCCTCCGAGGAACACGACTCGTCCCTTCCCCGACATCTTGAATGCGGTGCGAGCATTTCCAAGCCCGTCCCGCAGTTCGAAATACTTCTGCCCCGCGGACGCAGGCGAGGCGTTCTTGGTCGCATCGGTATGCGGAACCGGGTGGCGAAGCGACGGCGGCAGGTTGTCACCCGCCTCGATGAATGAGACGAGTCCAAGAATCTCGTCGCGCGTCAGCACATTCAGGAGACCGGCCGGCATCGCCGAGACCTTCCCAGCCATCTGCTCATCGATCGTCTTCCTCGCGACGACTGTGACCTGCTCCGGAGTGAGCAGGTTTGTCGCCACCCGATAGGCGTCGGGAGTTTCCTCGAGGACGACCCCCGACACCACCCTGCCACTGTCGAGGACGAACTGCATCGTGCGGTATTTCTCATGGATCACCTTCGACGGCTCGAGAATCTGTTCCAACAGGTCCCGGTCGCGATACTTTTTCGCGCTCTCGGCGAGATTCGGCCCGAGGTTCACGCCGTGACCACCAGCCACGTGGCACTGCGTGCACTGCGCCTTGGCGAAGGCATGCATGCCACGGGTGAGCGTCGCCTCGTCGGTGGCCGTGGTGACGACCGGAAAATCCTCGAGCGTCCACGCCTTCACGATCGTCGGCTTGCACGCCGCCACCAATTCATCGACCTCGGCCGCATCCTTGGCCACCACCATCTGTCCGTTCATCACGATCCAGTGGCCCGGGAACGTGCAGACATAGGGGTAGATGCCCGGCTCCTTGGGCGCGGTGAACCGCAGGGAGTGGGCGAGAGACTGCCGCGTCGGGCCGATCATAGGCGTGGCGGCAATGATCAAGTCGCGCTTCGATTCTGGGACGAAGTCGCCGGTCGCATTCTTGGGATCCTTGGCCATGTCGTTGGCAGCCATGCCGACCTCGGCGAGGGCGCCAGGCTTCACGATGACGAGGTTGTGGTCAGTGGCGTCAGGATTGGTGAACACGAGCTTCACCGGCTGGCCGGGCACCACGGCGAACTGTCGGTTCGTAAACATCATCCGCTCCGGTTCGCACGAGATCCGCACTTCGCTCACGCCGGGCTGCTGATCGAACGACCGCTCGGCGGCAGTTGGCTTCGGTTCCGCGATCTGCAGGCTACGGCTCGCCTTCTTCAGAAGTCCCGGCACGGGCGAGGCAGGGTCGTTCTCCCAGTGTCTTCGCAGCAGCCGTGAGTCGAGCGCACAGGCGGCCGCATAGGCAAGGTGGCCGCGAAGGGGCTGTTTGCATACCTCCAGCACGGCGGCCAGCGACTCGGGCGTGCCGATCCAGGAAGCCGTCAAAGCGGTCTCGAGTCGCACCAAGCCGGAGGAATCCCGCGCCGCGCGGGCGAGCAGGTCGTGCCGATCGGGGAGCGACTCGTGCCAGAACCGCAGTTGCCGGATGGCGGCCGCCCGGGCATGGTGGTTGTCCGCGGCAAATAGGTCGAGCAGCAGGCTCGGCCGGACCACGCCGATCGTGGAGAGGGCCCACATCGCCGCAACCTTGTCACGGAGCAGCCGCGGATGTGTCGGAGCGAGCGATGCGACCCAGCCGTCGACTGCCTTGGCGGCCGCGGCACGGTCGCGGCAGGCGAGTTCACGGGTCGCGAGATACCGCACGCGAAACTCATGATGCCCAAGGAACCCGGCGAGTTCCTCGAGCGTCGCTCCCGCGATCGCCGGCATCGCGGCCGGCGTCTGACCAGCGGCCACGATCCGCCAGATACGCCCCGACTCTCGGTTACGGCGGCTGTCGCGGAGCGAATACTGGGCATGGCCCTTGACGGGGTTGTACCAGTCGACGCAGAAGAGATCGCCGCGTGGACCAAAGTGAAGGTCGACCGGAATGAAACTGAGGTTTGTCGAAAACAGCAGGTCACCGACGTATTGCTCGTCGTACCCATACTCCCCTTCGATCCACTTGTGTATCTCGATGCGGTTTGTCGGCTTGTACCGCACCCGGATGAAACTGCCTTGCAGGTCCGTGGGATACGCCGGCGTGTCGATGAACGCCTGGCCGCATACTCCCGAGTACGCCTGCAGCCCCTGCGGCGCGGGGAACTGCTTCGGATAGGGCGGATCGAGCACATGAAACGCCTCGGCGAAGACCGGGTGGCTGGCAACGTGGTTGCCCCACGGGTCGTACGCGACGCCCCAGGGGTTGGTGCTTGGGTAGCTGCCGAAGCTCACCAACCGATGGGTCCGCGGCTGGTAGTGGAACCAGCCGCTGTTCCGCTGCCGGACAGGGCCGTAGGGCGTTTCAACCTGCGAGTGGTGGAAAACGCTCTCGCGAAAGATGAGGCCGCCGTCGGGTGCCCAGATGAAGTCGTGGAGTGCATGATGCGAGTCTTCGGTGCCGAAGCCTGACAGGATCACGTCGTGGACGTCGGCGCGATCGTCGCCGTCGGTGTCCTTGAGAAACGTCAGGTATGGCTGCTCGGAGACGTAGACGCCACCGTCACCGAACTCGAACGACAGCGGCAGGTGGAGGTTGTCGGCAAAAACCTTCGACGTATCGGCCTTGCCGTCGCCGTCGCCGTCTTCGAGGATCACGAGCCGGTCCCGCGGTTCCGTGCCGGGATAGACGTGGGGGTATGCCTGCGACGTGCTCACCCAGAGCCGGCCACGGGAGTCCCAGCGGCATTGGATCGGGTTGGCAATCTCCGGAAACCGCTCCTCGCCGGCGAACAGATTCACCTCGAAACGCGGGTCGACCTTGAACGCCTCCTGCTCCTTCGCGGCCGGCAGCCATTCGTTGGCGCCGCGGCTCTCGTTCACAGGCGGCATCTCGGGGAGGTTCGAATCGTCCGGCCGCTCCGAGACCGGTCTCCCATGGGCGATGTCCCAGATCCGCCGGTCGCGGGTGTCGCACATGATGTCGAAGTTTCGCATCGCCGGCAGGAAGTCGAGGTAGCCGTAGTCCTTGTTGCGGCCCCCTGTGTAATAGAAGGTGTTGAGCGGGCGGTAGCGGCGGAAAAACTGGCGGTCCAAGTCGATGACCGCCTGACGGAGCGGCTCGCTGATGGCGGGCGGCTCGGCGCGAAAGCAGCTCCGGAAAAACTCCCGTGCGAAGAGGTCGTACCCCTGACGCGTCAGGTGGCAGCCGTTGATCGTGAGGTCGGTCGCAGGATCCGCGACCGCCGCCCGGAGCGGCTCAAAGACCTCCACGAAGCCCACGCCCTGTTCGCGGGCTACGTCGCGCATGGTCGCGACATAGGCCGCGAGCCGCCCGTTGTTGAGGTCGGCCGCGGCGACGCCGGCGACGTTTTCGTTGGGAATCGGCGAGACAAGCACGATCCGCGGGGCGGTCGTGCCGTTGAAAGACTTCCCTGCCAGCGACTGGAGAAATGCCGTGAGCTTGTCGCGAAAGCCGGCCAGCCCATCGTATCCGGCGAACGACTCGTTGAACCCGTAGGCCGCGATGATCACGTCGGCCTTGAGATGGGTGAGATGTTGCTCGATGTCCGCGAAGTTCTCAGGTCGGGGTGCGATGTCGACCTCGTCAGCCGACCAGGCCAGGTTGCGGATCACGAGCTCGTGGTCGGGAAACCCCGCCTGCAGGATCGCCGAAACCTGCCCGAAGAGTTGCGCCCGCTCGAAGAGGGTGTTGCCGATCAGGCAGATACGGTCACCACGCTCGAGCGCGAGCGGCAGTGTGGTCGTGGCCGCCGCGCACGCAGCCGCTCGCGGCGCTGTGCTCGCGAAGATCGCATGGCGGGAGAAATCATCTGTGGCCGGCTGCTCCGCTGCCAGCACGCCGGACACTACACAATGCGTTGCCAACAGCATCCAGAAGCCGTCGCGGCTCGATGTCATTCGAACGATCTCCAAGGCTGCGTATGATTCATCAAGGTACCGTGGACGATCGGCCGTGGCGTATTCCGAAAGAATTTCCGCGCAATCGACCAAACGCGATCGGGACGGTGGATCTCTCGCACGGCGCTGCTGCAACGAAAAGCAGTCCGGCCCCTACCCGGTTTCTGTACCAGTGCTCATGAGAGAGTTGGGGAACAGTCCGCGTGGTGTGTCGGAGGGAGGGGCGTAGCCCCGACCGGAGACACCCCACGTGACGCCACCGGGAACGCCCCGGAGGCCGTATCTTCCAGCCCGGCGACGAATGCCGGCGGGGTCAGCCACTTCAGGCCGCCATGCGGCCGCCCGTGGTTGTAGTCCATCCGCCACTGGTCGAGAACGACCCGAGCCTCAGGCAGGCTCAGGAACTGCTCGCGGTCGAGCAGCTCGTCGCGGAGTCGGCGATTGCAGGGCAGGGGAGCGTGTGGCGGACGGTTCGGATCACCCGACCTTCGATTTCCCTGCCAAGAGCGCCTCGGACGTGGTCGCCCTGCGCCGCAGCAACCGCCAGAGCACCATCCCGCCCATCCCGCTGGCGGCGAACACCACGGGGTGCGGTTCGGGCACGATCGCCATGATCTGCGGTCGGTAGAACGAAAGGTCGGCCACGAATGTCGTGTCGCCGAACACAGCGTTTTCGTCGGGATCAGGCTGCCCAGAGAAGCCGGCAACGCCGACCATCAACCCAGAGAGTTCCCATGTCGAGCCGTTCTTGTGGAAAACGCCGCCACCGAAATCGCCGTAGGCCGCCTGGGCTTCAGTGGAATCGCTGCCCACGTAGCTGAACGTCGTCGACACGAAGTTCGTGTCGCCATATTCGCTGGCGATCCATCCGCCCACGCTGCCGACAGTGTTGGTTCCCCAGCGCATCTCGCGTGTTGAGAGCGTCTGGTAGCCAGCCGCATTGCCCCCCGATGGCACCTCGGTC
>CAYSPN010000512.1:0-10140 GCA_964432895.1 uncultured Candidatus Kuenenia sp. | reverse complement strand
AACATGGGCTCCGGCGACCAGAACGCGTTCCTCGGTCGGCCCGACGTTCAGTATGTCGCCGTCTGCGATGTGCGCAAGAAGTGGCGTGACGACGGCAAGGGCCGCGTCGACGGGAAATATGGCAACGCCGACTGCGCAGCGCACGTCGATTTCCGGGAACTGCTCGCCCGCAACGACATCGACGCCGTTCACATCGCCACGCCCGACCACTGGCATGCGATCATGACGATCGCCGCCTGCCGCGCGGGGAAGGACGTCTACCTGCAGAAGCCAGAGACGCTCACGCTGCGGGAAGGCCCGCTGATGGTCGCGGCGGCCCGCCGCTATGGCCGCGTCGTCTCCGGCGGCAGCCAACGTGTGCTGGAGGATTACAAGGAGATTGTGAATCCCTGCTGGGCCGGCGAACTCGGCACGATCAAGTCGGTTGATGTCAGCGTCGGCGGACCGTCGCAGCCCTGCTATCTGCCCGCTCAGGAAACGCCCTCCGACATCGACTGGGAACTCTGGCTCGGCCCGGCCCCGTGGGAGCCCTACAACTCCGGCCGCTGCGATGGCAACTACGGCACGGGCGGCAACAGCTGGCGGTCGTACGTCGACTATTCGGGCGGCAGCCTCACCGACTGGGGCGCGCACCACTTCGGCGGCACGATCTTCGCGACCGATCTTCGCGAACTGCAGCCAGCAAAGGTGACATACCACCCAGCCTCATCCGACGGCAAAGAGGCGGCCTATGTGACTCTGACCTATCCCAACGGCATTGAGCTACACCACAACAGGCCCCAGCAGCTCAGGCCCAAGGACCCGCTCGTCGGTGGCCGCGGAGCGATCCAGATCGTTGGCGACGGCCAACGCCGCGCCGCGAAGCCGGTGCCCGTCTACAAGGGCACCGGTGGCATCTACGGCGACTTCATCGAGTGCGTGAAGACCCGCGAGCGGCCCTTCCGCGACATCGAACTGGCCGTCAACACGATGACGGGGCCCCACATGATCGGCATCGCCTACCGCCTTCAGCGGTCGTTGAACTGGGATGTGGCGGCACAGCAGTTCACGAACGACGAAGAGGCCAACCGTCTCTGCGACCGCGCCCGCCGCGAGCCTTGGATCCTCTGAACACCCCTGCCTTTCGCGGCGGCGGTGACCACAGCCTGCCGCTTCCTTCGCCCCACCACCCCTTTCCGTTCTCCCTTTCTTCGCGAGTCTGAACATGGCCTACGACCCCGCCAGCCTCGACAAGCCGTTTGACGTTCTCAAAACCTTCGACTGGGGTGGCGACGCATCCGCCTTCCAGCCGATCGATGCCGCCGTCGTGGCCGCCCACGCCGATTCGGCCGCACGGGCCGACCTGGAGAAACGCCTGGCCGCCCTGCTCGGTGCGGGCACCTCCCGCGCCGCCAAGGAATATGTCTGCCGCAAGCTGTCGCTGATCGGCACCGCCGCGTCCGTGCCGAGCCTGGCCGCACTGCTGCCGGAGAAGGAGCACTCGCACATGGCGCGGTTCGCGCTCGAGCGGATCAACGCGGCCGAGGCGGCCGAGGCACTGCGGAAGGCGCTTGGAACCGTGCAGGGAGATCTGAAGATCGGCATGATCTCGTCGCTGGCGGGCCGGGGTGATGCCGCCTCCGTGCCTGTGATCGCGGCCCTCCTCTCGGGAGAATCGAAAACGGCTGTCGCCGCGGCCGACGCGCTCGGCAGGATTCACACCCCCGAGGCATGCCAGGCTTTGGCAGCCGCGGGCGGCATCACCGACAAGGCGGCTGCCGCCGCCATCAGCGATGCCCGATTGGCATGTGCCGAGTCACTCCTGCGGCAGGGCAAGCGAGCCGAGGCCAAGGCCATCTACACCTCTCTCTCCGAAGCAGCGGCGACAGGCACGACGCCGATGGCGAAGGCCACGCGGCTGGCCGCCGCCCGGGGCATCCTCGCCTGCCTCGATACGACCACGCCCTCCTGATCGCCATCTCCCTCTCCCACCATGCGGAAGGCACTGTCACGAGCCTTCCAGCAGCCCCTTCTGGCACACTTCTTCTGGAGCTTTGATCATGCATTCCTTCTGCGGCCGCCTTCGCGGCGTCATCGCGACAGCCTCTCTGGCCATCGCCTGCCTCTCCTGCAACCTGCGACCGGCGGCAGCTGCCGATGCAACGGCTCCGCAGGATGCCGTTCAGATGACAGTCGATTTTCTGGCAAAGGACGACCAAGACTTCCGCGTTATCGGACTCGATCGTGTCCGCTACGGCTTGAAGGGTGAGGCCGCCACGATGCAGTTCGCCGGACTGCTCTCCAAGCTGGCGCCCGCCCGTCAACTGGAGCTGACCGCGGCCCTTGCCGACCGCGGCGATCGCGCCGCACTCCCAGCGCTGCTGGCCCTGCTTCTGGCTTCCAAGGAGCCCGCCATCCGGGCGTCGGTTGTCAACGCCGTGGGATCCCTGGGCAGTGGCACGGAGGTGGCTGTGCTCAAATCATCACTCGCTGCTGCCGAACCTGAAAGGGCGGCTGCGCGACGGGCGCTGACGGTCCTCCGCGGCAACGACGCGACAGCCCAGATCACGGAAGGGGCCACGTCAGGTGAGCCGGGCCTGCGGCCGACATTCATCGACATTCTCGCCGACCGACGGGCCGTGACCGCCCTGCCCGAGCTTCTCACAGCAGCGGTCGATGGTGATCCGGCAATCCGAACGGCCGCGATGCGGGCGCTCGCCCGATTCGGCGGCCCCGAGCAGGTTGCCGGCATGGTGCAGGGCGTGCTCAAGGCGGCCGCCGGTGGTGAGCGTGACGAGGCGGAACGAGCCCTGGTGACGGTGTGCACGCAGAACCCCGGCAAGGAACGGTCGGCTGAGGTGCTCATGGAACAGTTCAAAGCGGCTGATGACGCGACCAAGGAAACGCTCCTCACGGTGCTGGCCCGCGTGGGTGGTAACGGAGCGCTTGCCATCGTGGATGGACTCGTTACCGACGCGAACGTCGCCAAGCGAAAGCTCGGCCTCACCGCTCTGGCAAGGTGGCCTGATGCCACCGTGTCGCAGCGGCTGCTCGACCTCCTTGGCAAGTCGCAGGATCCCGCCGAACGGGACCAGTTACTGGGCACGCTGATCCGGATCGCGCCGCTCCCCGACAACAAGCTCAACGACCAGCAGAAGCTGGAACTGCTCCAGAAGACGATGACGCTGTGCCAGCGCGACGAGGATCGCCGCCGGGTGCTGGAGCGGGCCAACGCCATCCGTACGATCGAAACGCTGCGATTCGTCGTGCCCTACCTCGACGATCCGAATCTCGCGGAGCCAGCCTGCCTGAGCGTGGTGGAACTCGCGCACCATCGCACCATCCGCGACGCCAACAAGGACGAATTCACGAAGGCGCTCGACAAGGTATTGGGAACGACCAAGAACGAAGAACTCATCGAGCGTGCCGAACGCTACAAGCAGGGCCAGACCTGGGAGCGGAAAAAACCGGCCAAGAGCTAGCTGGCTTCAGCCACAGCAGGTAGTACACGGTGATCAGCCACTGGAACATCTGCACGTTCATGACCCAGTCGAGCCCCGCATGAAACGCGAGGCCCGCCACGAGCACGGGCAGCCGAAGTTTCGGGATCCAGATCAGCACTGGAAATCCGAGCTCGAAAGCGAGTGTTCCGTAGGTCATCACCTGCGACATGACGGGCGTCATGAAAAAATCCGGAATCGGAAACCGCTGAAACTCGCCGAGCTGCAGCACGAGGCCGACGGCGGTGCCGTTGCGCCAGGTGGGGCCCATGGCCTTCCAGATTCCCGCCGTCAGATAGAGGATGCAGAGCTGGAGTTGCAGGATCCGCTGCGGCCACGCCGGCACGAGGCTCACGCCACGCTCACTGCCTGACGATGCCTGCGAAAAGAACCAGCGACGCACGACGTGGGGTAGCGAAAAGACGCCGTCCGTGCGGGCGAAGATGAGGAAGAACGTGCCAATGCGGATCAGGTTGTCGCCTGAATGCAATATTGACATGTTGCGATAGGCGTAACTGACCGCGGCCAACCAGGCACAGAAGGCGGCGGAACGCGGAAATATCCCCAGCCAGAGACCAAGGCCGCCCGCGAGGCCGAGGCCGCGGATGATCCCGATGGCCGCCTCGCTGGAGCCGGTGAGCATGAAGATGCTGATGCGGAAGTCACTCATCCGTTCGCGGTGCAGGGCGGGCGGCAGTACGCCGTCGTCGCCCAGCCACATCGGCATGTCGGGCCAGAGCAGCCAGAGATTCACCAAACTCAGCAGACCGAGACAGGAGCGAAACCAGGCCAGCGGCCGTGGATCGACCGGGTCTCGCACCCATTGGTCGAATGTCTGAGAAGCCCGCACGACACCGGCCCACGGCGACGTCATCGGCCCCACTCCCGAGGCACGCCCCAGCGATGGAAAACGTCGCTCTGCCAGGGCGTCCGCCGCACGTCGGCACGGAGCTCCGGTCTGATGTTCGGGTCGCAGGGCCGCCACCAGCGCACGAGTTCGATCGTCGCCGGATCGTCTCCCTCCTCCCGTAGCCGTCGAGCAGCATATTCCGCGAATGGCTGCCACAGCGAGCGTTCGTCATCGAGCCGCAGATGGTCGTTGAAATATTTCCGCCAACGATCCTTCTGCCAGCGTTCGAAGAAGCCCATGGCGACCATGTCGGTTAGCATCCTGCGGTCGTTGGTGCCATCACGATTGGTGCACCGCATCTCCACGCAGATGTCGGCGGTGCGGGGGTCGGGTGAGAACATGTCCCACGACTGCCACAATCCCAGCAGCAGCAAAGGTCCCCCGGCCACCCGGTCGATGGCCGGCTTCGGTGGGAACAGGCTGGCCGGCATCGCCCAGCTGAAGGCTGCAAGCGCGTAGCCGGCGACCAGAATCGTCGGCCACCTCCTGAGGAGACGCTGCAAAAGGCCGCCCGATTGTGGCGGAGAGACCGTGGGTGGTCGATTCTTTTTCACGGAACTCGAGCTCACTTGCGAAACGCGGCGCCGTCGAGACCATGGGCTTTCATCAGCCGGTAGAGCGTGCCGCGGGGCAGGCGGGCATCGCGGGCGGCCGCCGACACGTCGCCCGTGTGCCGCGAGAGCAGGTCGTTGAGGTACTGCTTCTCGAACCTCGCGACATGGTCGGCACGCTGTGCGAAATAGCCCACCGCGGCGGTCGTGCGGCCGGCTGCGGCCACCAGATCGTCGGGGAGATCGTCCACGCCGGCGACGGGCGCCTGCGTCATGGCGATCGCCCGCCGGACCACGTTCTGAAGCTCACGGACATTCCCCGGCCAGTGGTAGCTCTTGAGCACCTGATAGACGTCGGTCGACAGGCCGTTGACCCGCCGGCCCATCTCCTGCGCGGCGCGGTTCGCAAAAAACTCGGCCAACAGGCCGATGTCGTCGCCGCGGAGACGGAGCGGGGGCAGGTCGATCCGCACCACGTTGATCCGGTAGAGCAGGTCACGGCGAAATTCCCCACGCTCCACCATCTGATCGACGTGTCTCGACGTCGCGGCGATCACCCGCACGTCGACCGCATTCTCGAGCCTCGCCCCCACCCGCCGCACCCGCCGCTCCTGCAGCACCCGGAGCAGCTTGGCCTGCAGAGGCAGCGGCAGCTCGCCAACCTCGTCGAGAAAGAGCGTGCCGCCATCCGCGAATTCGACCAGCCCCATCCGCCTCGCATCGGCTCCAGTGAAGGCGCCCCGCTCGTGTCCAAAGAGCTCGCTCTCCATCAGGGCATCGGGAATCGCTCCGCAGTCCACAGGCACAAACGGTCCGGCACTACGGCGGCTCCGCGAGTGGATCGCGCGGGCGACGAGCTCCTTGCCCGTTCCTGTCTCACCCGTCACCAGCACGTCGACGGAACTGGTCGCGATCCGATCGATGATCGAATAGACCTGCCGCATCGCCGGGCTTTCGCCCAAAAAACCATCGAATGAGTAGGGCCGCTCCACCGCGCGGCGGAGCACCTCCTCGGCCGCCTTTCGCCGCGACTCCGTCAGCAGCCGCGCCAGGGCGTCCTCGAGTTCGGCCTCGGCTCGGGCGATGTCGAGGTAATCACCCGCGCCGGCCTGCAGGCAGGCCCGTGCCGTGTCGATGTTCGGCCGCGTATCGATCACCACCATCGGCAGTTGGGGGTCGGCCTTCTTGAGCGCTGCATGAAGCACGTCGGCCGTTGCTCCCGACCGAGCGGTCACGACTCCCAGATCCCAGGAGTCGCGGGAGAGCATGTCGATCGCCGCATCGAGCGATTTCTCCACCCGCACCTCGAACGGTTGCAGGCTGGCGCTGAGCTTGGGATATGGCAGGCCTGTGCTGCCCTCGGAATCGACGATGAGGATGCGAGGCTGCTGCACGGGATGGCTCGGGCGGGCGTGGCTCGCAACGAAGAACCGACATCGAGACGTTCCGCCGCGCTGTTGGCCGCCTGCCCGCGGCCGCGAAACGCCTGCGAGAACGCAAAGTATGCAGCCGCGGTGGCCAGGCGGCAACTCGCCGCGAGGGGACCCGGCTGGTACATTGCCAGACTCGCTCGCGAGCCAGCCCCCCGGAGATCACCCCAGCCATGGCCATCGACCCCTATTCGCCCTGCCCGGGCGGCACCGGCAAGAAGATCAAGTTCTGTTGTTCCGAACTCATGGGCGACTTGGAACAGATCGAACGTCTCACGGAAGGGCAGCAATACGCCGCGGCATTGGCAGAGGTGGACAAACTGACGCAGCGGCATCCGGGGCGGGCCTGCCTGATGGCCAGCCGCACCCGCCTGCAATTGGCGACCAAGCAGTTTCCTGAGGCCGCGGCGGGAAGTGCCGCGTTTCTCGAGGCCTGTCCCGACAACCCTGTCGCGCTGGGGCTTGCCGCGGTGACGGAGGCCATCGTGGGACGAATGCAGGAGTCCATGGCGCTGTTCGACCAAGCCCGCGACAAGGCTCGCGACACCGGCGACGGGGAGGTGCCACACGACCTGGTCCGGACGGCCCAGACACTCGTCCAGGCCGCCACGCAGACGGGCCATCCCGGCTGTGCGCAGGGCATCGTCGAATGGCTGATCGACAAATCGCTGGGCACCGAGGAAGAGCGGCAGGTGCTGGCCTCCGTCGTGGGCTCGGGCGGAGTGCCGCCGGCACTCCGCACCAAGATGTCGTTCGAGGCAGCGCCGACCGACTCGCCCTACCGTTTCGAGTTTGAATCGGCGCTCAAGGCTGCCGCTGAGTGGCGGCTTGCCAAGGCCCTGACGACGTTCCGCGGCCTGAAGCAGGTCGCGGGCGAGAGCCCGCAACTCTTCACCAACATGGCGATCCTCTGCGAGATGCTCGCGAGGCCTTTCGAGGCTTCGGAGGCGTGGCTGGCCGTCGCCCGGCTCCGGGCCGGCACGCCTGATGATGCCGTCGAGGCAACCGGCCGCGCGATCGCGATGGAGACCGAGGCCAACCCGGATCGCTCGCCGGTGGTAAAGATCACAAGCATCATCGCCCCGCTGCCAACCGCCGGCGGGGACGCCACCGGCGGTGGCATCGAACTCCTGGAAGACAAGCTCCGCCACGACGGCCGCTTCGATGTCTCGACGTTCGATCGTTCGGCCTGGGTGTCGCGGGGTGCGGCGCCGCCGCACTCGGTGTGGCGGGTCTTTGCTCCGGCATCGACTCATGCATCTTCAGAGCAGCCCGGAAGCGACCAGCCCGATCGCCTGCTCGCGTCGCTGATGATCTTCGGCCGGCAGACAGACCGCGAGCCGGAGGCCGTGTTGCAGGGTTTCGAGCCCGACGTCGCAGAAGCGAAACCGGTGGTGGAGCATCTCCTCAGCTGCACGTTCGCCGCGCCGGTGGACATGGGCCGCGGACGGCTGCCAACCTCCTCGCCCACCATCTGGCTGCAGAACACGCAGTTCCGCATGAAACCGGCGGAGCTTTCGAAGGAGCCTGCGGCTGCCGATGGTCCTTCCATGGTCGACCGACTGCTCGCCCGGCAGCGGCATGCGGTCTGGGATCGCTTTCTGGCGGTCTGGCCCGACACTCCCCTTCCCGAATTGCTGGGAAAGACGCCTCGTCAGGCGGCTGCCGAGGCGGGCAAGGAACCGGCCCGGCGTGTCGAGGCGATGATCAGCGAGGGCGAGGCGGCATCCCGCCAGCCCGATGCCTCCGCTGCGTGGACGGCGGTTCGCGGAAAGCTGGGGCTGCCGGCACCGGCGCCGATTCAGTCGGCCCATCCACTCGAGGAGGTCCCGCCGCTTCGGTGGCACCGCGTCGTTCTCGATGGGCTCGCGCTCGACGAGTTGCGGATGCTCTTCCTCACGTCGCTCGACGCTGGCTTCGATCTGGCGGCGGCGCGGGCCGCCCGGGCGATCGTTGCACGACCCGACGCCGAACCCCAGGACCGCTGGGAGGCCTATGGACTGCTCGAGGATCGGGCGGAGACCAGCCTCGAGAAGCTGGAGATCATTGGCAAGCTCCGCGAACTCGCCAAAACGCTCGGCGCCAACGACGGCATGCTCGATGTCGCGGAATTGCGTGTGCGGCTTTCACGAGCCGACGAGGCGGGCATCATGCGGCTGCTGAGTCACCTGCAGCGGGAGCATGCCCGCGACCAGAAGGTGATTGCGGCGCTCGCGGAGGTGCTGGGCGAGGCAGGAGTCGATCTGGCCGCGTTGGCAGCCCAGTCGGCAGCGGCGGGGCAGATGCCCGGCGGCGGTGCCGGACTCCCCATCGGAGGCGGACAGCCGCCGGCTGCCGACTCAGGCCGCATTTGGACGCCTGGTGGCGAACAGGGCGGTGGTGCTGGAGAGAAGAAGTCGCTCTGGACGCCGGGCTGAGGTCACGCAGGCCATGCACGTGGGCAGCCCCGAAGATGCGTTCGACGAACAGCTGATGCGGAGGGCGTTGGCCCTGGCCCGCCGCGGTGAGGGACACGTCGAGCCCAATCCGATGGTGGGCGCGGTGATCGCAGCGGCATCCGGCAACGGCGCTGGTGACAGCATCGTCACCGAGGGGTGGCACGCGGCCTATGGCGGCCCTCACGCCGAGGTCGCAGCGCTCGTGGCCGCCGGCAATGCGGCCCGCGGCGGCACGCTGGCCGTCACACTCGAGCCCTGCTGCCATCACGGCAAGACGCCTCCCTGCACGGCGGCAATCATCGCGGCTGGCATCACGCGGGTGGTCGTGGGCACGCGTGACCCTTTTCCTTCGGTCAACGGCGGCGGCATCGACGCACTCAGGCGTGCCGGCATCGACGTGCGGGTGGGTGTCTGCGAGGCGGAGGCCAGGCGGCTGATCGCCCCCTTCCGCACGCTCGTGGAGCAGCAGCGGCCCTGGCTGATCGCAAAGTGGGCGATGAGCCTCGACGGCCGCGTGGCGAC
Source organism: uncultured Candidatus Kuenenia sp. (assembly GCA_964432895.1). GTDB lineage: Bacteria > Planctomycetota > Planctomycetia > Pirellulales > UBA1268 > CAMCQY01. The sequence goes on along the minus strand of CAYSPN010000512.1, from coordinate 810 downwards.
CGCCGGCGGCGCGAGTCGCTGGATCTCGTCGGAGGCATCCCGGGAGATCGTGCACCAACTCCGCGGACGGATGGACGGCATCCTCTGCGGCATCGGCACGGCGCTGGCCGACGATCCGCTCCTGACGGCGCGGCCCGCGGGGCCGCGGCAGCCGCTGCGAATCGTGCTCGACAGCACCGCCCGCCTGCCGCTGGAGAGCCGTCTCGTGCGCACGGCACGCGACGTGCCGGTGCTGGTGGCCACTGGCCCCACAGTTCCCGCCGACCGGCTGCGCGCGTTGGAAGCCGCGGGGTGTGAGGTCTGGCAGTGCCTCGCTGTGAATCCGCGGGAACGCCTCGAGTCGTTGCTGGCCGAACTGGGATCGCGGCGGCTCACGAACGTGCTCGTCGAAGGCGGCCCGACGGTGGTGGGGAGCCTGGCTGACGCACAGGTCATCGACGAGGTCTGGGCCTTCATCGCCCCGTCGATCATCGGCGGCGCAGCAGCGCCATCGCCGATCGCCGGCACGGGGATCGCGTCGCTCGCGTCCGCCGCCTCGATCGAGATCGAGCACACGGAGCACCCCGGTGGCGACCTCTTCATCCGCGGCGTGGTGCGTCGGGCATGAGCATGCATCCCACGGTTCGGGGCTGCCCATGCCCCGTCGCCGGACGTTCGCTACGGACATCCTGTCCTTCGCTCACTCGATGCTGACTGCGCTCCGGCATCCTGCCTGCGCTTGTCAGCAACGCCGGCTCTCGGGACATGGGCAGCCCCTCACGGATCACTTCGCCGGCATGTCGCGGATCACGTTTCGCCAGTGCGTGACCA
>CAYSPN010000511.1:0-3371 GCA_964432895.1 uncultured Candidatus Kuenenia sp. | reverse complement strand
TGGGCGACGGTATCGGGCCACGATGCTGGGTGTCGATCCGGGCCGCGAACTCGCCGTGCTCTCGATCGAGGCCGAGGAACTGCAGTCGTTCACGCTTGCAGCGAGTGAACGTGTGCCGGCGGGGACGAGGATCTTCGCCCTTTCGAACCTTTTCGGGGTCGCGGTCGGTGACGAGCGTGTCAGTGCCCAGCATGGCGTGGTGTCGGCGATCGTACCGCTCGAGGCCCGCCGGGGCAGCTATGAGGTGCCGTATCGCGGCGACGTCTACATCCTCGACTGCACGACCAACAATCCGGGTTCGCCCGGTGGCGCGGTGGTGGATTGGCGTGGTCGCCTGGTCGGCATGCTCGGCAAGGAGTTGCGCGCTTCCGGGAGCGGCATCTGGCTCAACTACGCCATTCCGTCTGAATCGCTCGCCGAAGGCTACGCCGCCATCATCTCCGGGACCGCGTCGTCGACCGCAGCCGCTCCCGCTGGTGAGCCTGCGGGAGCGGGCTTCGATCCCGTGACGCTGGGGCTCGTGCTGGTGCCCGACCTGCTCGACCGCACGCCCCCCTTCATCGAGACCGTCGCCGCTGATTCGCCCGCGGCACGGGCAGGCCTGCGGCCCGATGATCTCGTGATCGCCGTCGGGGGCCGTGCCGTGGCCTCGCGGGCGGCGTTGCAGCAGGCGCTTTCGGCGTTGGCTGCCGGGGATGTGGTGAGGCTGTCGGTCGTCCGCAGTGGTGCGATCGTGGAATGCGACCTCGGGCCACGACCTGCCGCAGGGAGAAAACGCTGATGTGCCGGCTTGTCTGTCTCTCAGCCTGTCTCTTGCTGGGAAGGTTTCTGGTGACCTGTTTGGGAATGATTCCCACGGCATCCGCGGCGGCAACGGAAGAACTTCCTTTCGAGGAGGAGGCCGCGATCCGGGCGGCGGTGGAGCGGGTGGCTCCATCGGTGGTGCGGATTGAAGCGGCCGGAGTCTCAGAGGCGGCGCTCGCGCCGTCGGCAGAAGCCAGTCCTGCCAGCGGGCCGTCCACGGGCGTCGTCATCGAGGAGGGAGGCTGGGTCCTTGCCACGTCGTTTGCCGTGCCGCGTGATGCCGCCGAGGCGATCGTCGTGCTGCCTGATGCCACGGCTCCGGGCGGCCAGCGGCGGGTGGCCCGGGTTGTGGGCCGCGATCTGTCTCGGGGGCTCGTCCTGCTGAGGGCCGACGGGGCCGGCCTGCCGCCTGTTCCCGAGTCGGTGCCGCGTGCCGAGCTGGCGGTGGGCCAGTGGACGATCGCGGTGGGACGGGCCTGGGACCTGGCCGTTCCCAGCGTCGCCGTCGGCATTCTCTCGGCCACGAACCGATCGTGGGGTCGCTCCGTGCAGACAGACGCCTCGATCTCCCCGGCCAATTACGGCGGGCCGCTCATCGACATCAGCGGCCGCGTGATCGGCATCCTCGCACCGCTGCCGGCCGACACTGCAGGCATGAATCTCGGGACGGAACTCTACGACTCCGGCATCGGCTTCGCTGTGCCGCTTGCGGACATGCTCCGCGTGCTGCCACGGCTTAAAAATGGGGAGACGCTGTCCCCCGGCGTGTTGGGCATTGGATACAGCGCAAGGGATCCGTTCACGGGTGAGGCCAGAATCGCCACTTGCCGGCCGGGCTCTCCGGCGGCGAAGGCGGGGCTGCGAGCGGGGGATCTGATCGTCGCCGCGGACGGACGGCCCGTGACGCGGATTGCGGAACTCCGCCATGTCATTGCGCCACGCTATGCGGGTGAGACGGTGAGCCTCACCATCGAGCGCGGCGGCGCGGCGGTGGCCGATGGAAATCGTCAGCCACCAACTCGCATCGATGTGCAGGTCGAACTCGTCGCGTCGCTGCCGCCTTGGCGGCGACCGATGCTCGGCATCGTGCCGGCTCGGTCGGCCGCCCGGGATGCTCGTCCGGGGCCGGTGAAGGTGGCGTGGGTCTGGGCCGACAGTCCGGCCGCGAAGGCGGGCATCGCGACTGGCGATCAGATCGAGGCGGTGATTCCATCGCCTGTCGAAGGGGATACCGCGGGCGCAGGTGATGCGGTGCCTGTCGAATCGGCTGCGGCGCTGGCCGGCATCGTCGCCGGAACAGAGATGGGGCGGTCGCTTGGCATCGTGATTTCCCGCGACGAAAAGAGGCAGACGATTCCGGTCGAGGTGGCGGCCATGCCCGCCGATCTGCCTGCTGATCTGTCGGCCCTGGTGCCTGCATTCGCGCCGGCTCTCGCGCCGGTTGGGCCTGTCGTGCCGGCTGGTGATGCGGCCGTGGTCGAACGGCTGCAGGCCGCGGAAGTGGCCCAGCCGCCGCTGGTCGTGCTGCCTGCTGCACCGCCGCAAGAACCACTGGGAGTGCTCATCTATCTCGATCTGCCGCGGGGACCCATCGATGAGGCAGAGGGGATCGCCTGGAAGGCGGCGGCGGCTCGGCATGGCGTGGCGGTGATCCTGCCAGGGTCGTCCGATCCGCAGCGGTGGGGCCGCGAGGATATCGGCGGTATCAAGCGGGCTGTGGCGACGCTCTCGGCCAAGCGGGCCATCGATCCGGCGCGGATCGCCGTGGCGGGCCGCGGGGCAGGGGCTGCGTTTGCGTGGCTGGTGGCCGAGTCGCTCGGGCCTGTCGTGCGGGGCGTGGCCCTCATCGATTCGACGCTTCCGCGGCAGGCCGCGATGGAGCCCGCCGAGCCAGGCCGATCGCGGTGGGTGCTGTTCGGCATGGCGGCCGATGCGGCTGCGGCGGCGCAACTGTCTCCTCGCGTCGAGACCGACCGACGGCGACTGGAGTCGTCGGGCGTGACGGCGGGAACGCTGCCAGTGACGCCGGGAGCCGGTGTGCCGGCCGCTACGCTGGCCGCGTGGGTTGAGGCGTTGGGCCTGCTGTGACGCTGCCGCTTCCACTCACTCTCTCGTCTGAGTCAGCATGCCGTGAAGCAACCGCGTCGCCGCTTTCTGCAGGGCCCACGAGCAGCGGTATCCGCATCGTGTTTGCCGACGCGGATCTGATCGTGGTCGACAAGCCGGCGGGCATGCCGAGCGTGCCGGCGCGAACACCGCTCGATCCGCCCTGTGTCGCGTCGCACATGCGTGCTGCATTCGGTGGCCTCGAGGCGGTGCATCGGCTCGATCGCGACACATCGGGCATTCTCGTGCTGGCACGCTCGAGCCAGACTCGGGCCATGCTGGGCCGGGCATTCGAGGCGAGGGCGGTGCAGAAGCGGTACGAGGCGATCGTGCATGGCGGACCGGCCGTCGAGGAGGGAATCGTGCATCTGCCGCTGGCGTCGGATCCAGAGCGGCCCCCTCGATCCCGCGTTGATCCGATCTTGGGACGGCCCGCGACGACACGGTGGCGGCTGCTCGCG
>CAYSPN010000510.1:0-7882 GCA_964432895.1 uncultured Candidatus Kuenenia sp. | reverse complement strand
TTCGAAGGCAGCGCAGCGGTGCACCGTCAGCTGGATATCCCGCATCCTGCCGTATACCGAAGACATGGCCCTCTATAGCAAAATAAGCTTTTCCAGCGATTACGCAGGTTCTTCTGGGTCGATCAGCACGGTGAAAAATGTGTCTCTTCCGGCGCTGCTCTGCCCATCGTCACCGTTGTCGCCAAAAGCAGTCAACAAGACCTACTGCGCCGATCCTGACTGGGTACAAGGGGCTTCGTACGTCGTGATTTCTGGTGCTTCGAACGGAGATCAGACGACGTCTGGCGGGCTAATCCCCGGCTTTGCAGAGACGAGAATCAATACAGTCGGATCGGCCTATGTGTCGGCGGGAGGCTTGCTCTTTTCCAATGGCGAAAAACCGAACGTGGGGCCAAAGAGCAGCCTGAAGCTTGCCACTGACGGCGCGTCGAAAACGCTGCTGCTCGGCGAGCAAAGCGACTTCCTGATCGACACGTCGGGCGTGAAGCGGACATGGCTGAATAGTGGATACTGTCTTGGATGGCTGTACGGCGGTTGGGGCGAGGGCACACCACCTAGCATCGCTTACAGCACTGCATCCGGATGGACCCCAGCGGCGTCGTCCACGATGAATACGGCGACGATCCGTTGGAGGATCAACCAAAAGTCAGGATGGACGGGCTACGCCAACGGTGTTCAAGGAAACTCAGGCCCCCCCTGCTATATTCAAGACAATGCCCCGCTCACTTCGGCGCATGCCGGAGGGGTGCAGGTCTGCATGGCGGACGGTTCAGTTCAGATCCTGACCGACAACATGACGCTCGCGGTGCTCGCGCAGCTTGCCACGCGTGACGATGGGCAAAACGTACAGGTGACGCAGTGATCATGCCGCCGGACGAGAACCGCTACCGGCGGACGATGGTGGTGGCGGAGCATTTCGGTCCAAACCGCCGGCATGAACTTCGTGGGCCCGGTGTTTGGACGATGCTCGTCCTGCTGGGTGTCTCACTCTGCATCGCTGGTTGCGGCCGAAAGGGCCCGCCTCCCCGAAAACTGGTGCCTGTTTCCGGCACTGTCACGCTCGACGGGAAACTCTTACCCGACGGTTTTGTGAGTTTCGTTTCGCCCACCGAGGGTTACCTTGAGTCGTTTCCAATCAATGAGGGAAAGTTCTCGGGCAAAGCGGGCCTCGGCGTGCAAACGGTGGATATCATCGCCGTACGAGAGTCCAAGCCGCCGTCAGGTGCAGCCGGCGCTCAGGCACCCCCGACAGCGACGCGAACCAATTACCTGCCGTCGAAATACTCGATGAACTCCCCACTGAGGGCGGACGTGACGGAAGCCGGGCCGAACACGTTCACCTTCGAACTCACCATGGGCAAGTGACCGCGGCATAGTGACGATTTCGCTCCCGCGGGTCACACCATCCCCCGACCTCACGATCCCGCCCCGGCGGCCCACCGTCGGAAGGAGTCCGCCATGCCAGACCAAAGCCCGCAGCAACGACTTGAAACCCTCGCGCTCTCGCTGCCTCCGGCACCGAAGCCGGCCGGTGTCTACAAACCCGCCCTCGTCGTGGACCGACACCTGTTCGTGTCGGGGCACGGCCCGCTCCTGCCCGATGGCACGCTCATGCGTGGCAGAGTCGGCCGCGACCACGATGCCGACGGCGGCAAGCGGGCCGCCCGGCAGGTGGGCCTCACGATGCTTGCCACGCTGCTGGCGACCGTCGGAAGCCTCGACAGGATCAGGCGGGTGATCAAGGTCCTCGGCATGGTCAATTGCACGCCTGAATTCGAGAAGCATCCCTACGTGATCAACGGCTTCAGCGAATTGTTCGTAGAGATCTGGGGACCGGAAAACGGCATCGGCGTGCGGAGCGCCGTCGGGATGGGATCGCTGCCCGACGACATCCCTGTCGAGATCGAGGCGCTGTTCGAATTGGCGTAGAGGCTCGCGGCCGAGGGAACGGAGCGGTTTGAACGCAGAGAAGACCATCGCCGATGTTCACGATTGACGCCCATCTCGATCTGGCGATGAACGCGATGGAGTGGAACCGCGACCTGCGAATACCCGCCCGTGAGATCAACGCCCGCGAGCGGGCCCGAGGCCTCGCAGACAAGCCTGACCGGGGTAACGCCGTCGTCTCGTTGCCGGATCTCAGACGCGGCCAGATCGGACTGGTCGTCGCAACGCAGATCGCCCGCTACGTCGCCCCCGACAACCCGCTGCCCGGCTGGGCGTCGCCCGAGCAGGCCTGGTCACAGACGCAGGCGCAGCTCAATTGGTATCGCACGATGGACGAGGCGGGGGAGATGGTACAGATCGTCGACCGGAAGGGGCTCGACGCGCATGTGGCCCGTTGGCTCCCGGCGATCGCCGCGGGCGGCGACACCTCGCGGCTCCCGATCGGCTACATCCTCTCACTCGAAGGGGCCGACTCGCTCATCACGACGCGACACCTTGAGCGGGCCTATGGCTACGGCCTCCGCGTCCTCGGCCCGGCCCACTACGGTCCGGGCCGCTACGCCCACGGCACCGATTCGTCGGCGCCGCTCAATGCCGCTGGTCGCGAACTGCTCGCGGAAATGGATCGGCTGGGCATGATCCTCGACGCCACGCACCTCTGCGACGCCGCTTTCTGGGAGGCGCTCGAGATCTTCGCGGGGCCGGTCTGGGCGAGCCACAACAACTGCCGCGCCCTCGTCGACCACAACCGGCAGTTTTCCGACGCAATGATCAAGGCGCTCGTGGACCGCGGGGCCGTGATCGGCGGGGCGCTCGACGCCTGGATGATGGTGCCGGGCTGGGTGCGAGGGGAGTCGACGCCGCAGGCGATGAGTTGCGACCTCGAGGTGATGCTCGACCACCTCGACCACATCTGCCAGATCGCCGGCAACGCCGACCACATCGGTATCGGATCCGATCTCGACGGAGCGTTCGGCCGGGAGCAGGCGCCGCACGATCTAGAGACGATCGCCGACCTCGGCCGCGTGCCGGCCATGCTCGCGAAGCGGGGCTATTCAGCCGCCGACATCGAGAAGGTGATGCACGGCAACTGGCTGCGGTTCCTGCGGACCGCGTGGGCTTGATGAAAAAGCATTTTTAGGAAAGCCGGCCGCGCGCGTGCACGGCAAACTCCCGTAGCTGGCCGTCTGCCACTCGCCACCAGACGGTGTCCTGCAGATTGATGCACGGGCAGATGTGGTTGGGAATCACAGTCACTCGTTCACCCACGCGTGGCCGTCGTGAGCAATGCGTCACGTCAACCTGCGCGTGCTCCTCCGTGAGCTTCGAGATCATGGCGTCAGGATATTCGAGAATGTATCCGTGACCACTCTCCGGGGCCGGTCCGCATCGGTCGCTCGTGAAAGTCTTCGTGCCACCGTCGAGCACGACCTGACCGGCCACAGCGTCGCTGACGACGGTGCAGACGATCGTGGCCGCGCAATCTTCAAGCGTGCAGAAGCCGCCACGCACAGTGTTCATGTCGTTGAAGACATACGTGCCCGGCCGGATCTCCGTGCACTGCGGCAACATATGCGACCGGAAGGCAGTCGGTGTCGAGCCGCCGGAGACGATCCCGCGGCAGAGGCCATGGCGGTCAAAGATGTCAATCGCCTCCTGAAGTTTCGCGGCGATCTCCGCAAGCGGTGCGGTCTGGTCGCGAGGCTGCGCCCAGATGTGCCCGGGATAGCAGAAAATGCCGTCGAGCCGCAGCCCCGGTGTTGCCACCACGGCCTGCGCGAGCGGCACGAGGGCGGCCGCAGTCGGCACGCCCGTGCGGCCCATGCCGACGTCGAGATCGACGAGCACGCCGATCGTGGCTCCGGAGGATCGGGCCGCGTTCGAAACCACCTCGACGGCGACGAGTGTATCGACGGCCACTCGCACTCTTGATTTACGAGCGAGGGCTGCAAGCCGCTGCACCCGAGGCGGATCGACAACGGGGTACGCCAGGAGTACGTCGGGTGTGCTGTCATTAAACGCGGCAACAATCGCCTCGGCCTCTCCGACTTTAGCCACCGTCACGCCGTGTGCTCCGGCAGCCAACTGGCTTCGTGCAACATCGACACTCTTGTGGGTTTTGCAGTGCGGCCGCACTGCGATTCCATGCGAAGCGGCGTAGGCAGACAGTCGCTCGATGTTGCGACGCACCCCGGCGGCATCGATGACGATCGCAGGGGTCGCGATGCGTTCGATCGTGCTAGGAGAACCAGAGCTGCTCATCTGCATAGTATGCCGCTTTGGAGCTGCGGCGAAAGAGTCGAATAAAACATGGCATATCCCTTGAGCGGGCACTTCGAATGGCCGTCGTTCCCACCATGGAATGTGCTATGCACAAAGTTTTCCAAGAGCGGGCCGCGGAACTGTCTTGGCTCCAGGCGAAGACACGCTTGGCTCCAGGCGAAGGTACGGACGAGCCTCGATGAGTCGGAGTCCGTGGTCCTCGGTATCAACGAGCAGCTTGACAGTCTCGCGGAACAGGCTGTCACCAACACGTGGTGGATCGGCGACCGGTCGCGAGCCTGCGGGGCGTCTGCGGGCTTGGGCGCCGTGGCGGGCTGACCGCCGCCGGCGAACGGATGGAATGTTTCCCGATTCGCCGGGCGGCCAGCACGACCAGCTTCACGACCGCCGGCCGCCGGGAATGACGAAGAGCGTGCCGGCGAGCAGTCCACCTGCCACCCCGCCCTGCCGCCAAAGCCCGTAGCGCCGATCATCAGCCAGGTCTTCCAGGCACCAGGTGTCATCTCATTCGCCCGCATAGCTCAATCCACAGGCCCGTGCGGTTTTCCGCCGCTCACGGCATCGAGCGCATCCGCCAATGACAGCACGTCGATGCCGGTCGAGAGTGAGTAGGGCTTGGCGACCGGCGCGACCACGAAGAGTCGGTCGAGGTTAAGATCCTGGCGGGCGACCGCCATCGAGCGGGTGAGCTTTGGGGCATCTCCCACCTTGCATTCGAATCCGACACGCCGGCCGCCGATCGTGGTCAGCAGGTCGAGTTCAGCCCCCGACTGTGTCGCCCAGAAATAACAGTCATCGTGGGGAAGCCGGGCGATGATCTGCTCTATGGCGAACCCTTCCCAGCTGCCACCGAGCTTGGGGTGCCCGAGCAATGCCGACTCGTCCGGTATGCCGAGCAGCGCATGCAGCAGGCCGCTGTCTCGGACGTAGAGCTTCGGCCGCCGCACGAGCCGCTTGCCGAGATTCTCGAACCATGGCGGCAGGAGCCTGACCATGAACGCCGCCGCGAGCATTTCGAGATGGCGGAGCACCGTCTTGTGGGTCTCGCCAAGTGACCGGCCAAATTCCGAGGCATTGAGATACTGGCCGTGGTGGTGCGCGACCATCCTCCAGAGCCTGCCGAGCGATGCCGGCGTGGCCCCAAGGCCAAGCGTGCCGAAATCCCGCTCGATGAAGCTGCGGAGAAAATCGTTGCGCCAGTCGAAGCTCGCCACGTCGTCGGCCGCGAGGAACGAGCGGGGAAACCCGCCGCGGAGCCAGAGCGTCTGCTCGGCGGTCGGGCCTACGTCGTCCAGGGAAAAGCCCTGCATGTCCACGAATGCGACCCGTCCTGCCAGCGACTCCGTGACACCCCGCACGAGGTGCGGCGACGCGCTGCCGAGCAGCAGGAACCGTGCGGGCGTGCCCGGCCGGTCGAGGAGCACCCGCAGGACGGGGAAGAGTTCTGGCAGCCGCTGCACCTCGTCGATCACCACGAGGCCACGGAGCCGCTCGACCGCCAGCAGCGGGTTGCGGAGCGCCGCCTCGTCGGCCGGGTGTTCGAGGTCGAACACTCGCGCCGCGTCTCCGTGTCTGGCTGCAAGTTCTCGCGCGAGGGTCGTCTTACCGCACTGCCGCGGCCCGAGCAGGGCCACCGCCGGGGCCCGTTCGAGTCCTTTGAAAACCGCTTCCGTCAGTGGTTTGCGAAAGATCATTCCTTGCATTTTGGGAATGCGATTCCCAAAATGCAAGGATAAATCTGGGTAGCTCTCTCGACGTTCGCCCCGGGCCGGCGGCCCGCGAAATCATCCCTTGGCATCAGGCCAGCACGGGCTGGATCACGTGACCGTGCACGTCGGTGAGCCGGCGTTCGATTCCGTTGTTGTAGAAGGAGAGCCGCGTGTGCTCGAGGCCGATAAGGTGGAGGATCGTCGCGTGGAGATCGTAGATCGTGGCCACGTTCTCGACCGCCTTGTAGCCGAATTCATCGGTCGCCCCATGATGGAACGCCCGCTTCACGCCGGCACCGGCCAGCCAGACGGTGAATCCCGCAGGGTTGTGGTCGCGGCCGTTGGCCCCCTTCTGGAAGGTCGGCATTCGGCCAAACTCCGTCACGAACGCGACCAGCGTGTCGGCAAGCAGGCCACGGTCCTTGAGATCCCGGAGCAGTCCGGCGACAGGCTGGTCGAGGATCGGCCCGTGCACGCTGTACTGTTTCTCGATGGTCTTGTGGCCGTCCCAGTTGCCAACGCCTTCACCCATCGCGTACCCGCCGTTAAAGAGCTGCACGAACCGTACCCCCTTCTCCACGAGTCGCCGGGCGAGGATGCAGTTGCGGGCGAAGCGGGCCTTGAGCGAGTTATGCGTATCGTCGGCGCCGTAGAGCGCGAGCGTCTGTGCCGACTCGTCCGACAGGTCAGCCACCTTCGCCGCGGAGAGCTGCATCTTGGCAGCCAGCTCGTAGGCACTGATCCGGGCCGCGAGGTCGGTGTCGCCCGGATGCCGCGAAAGGTGGTCTTCGTTGAGCCTCTGCAGGAAGTCGCGGGTGGCCTTGTCGGCCTCCGCCGAGATCGACGCCGGACGGGCGAGGTTTGCGATCGGGCGGTCGGCGTTGAAGCTCGTGCCCTGGAAGACAGCCGGCAGAAAGGCCGACTGCCATTGCCGCGGGCCGATCTGCGGCACGCCTCGGGGATCGGGGATCGCTACGAACGCCGGCAGGTCGTTGCAGTCGCTCCCAAGGGCGTAGGTCGTCCACGCGCCGATACTGGGGAAGCCGTCGAGCGTGAACCCGGTCGACATCTGGCTCTCGGCCGGCCCGTGGGTGTTGCTCTTAGCCGTCATCAAGTGGATGAAACACATCTCGTCGGCCATGTCGCCGAGGCGTGGCAGCAGGTCGCTCGTCATCGTGCCGCTCTCGCCCCGCGGCTTGAACTCCCAAAGCGGCTTGATGAGGTTCCCCTGCTCGCCCTGGAACGTAATAACCTTTTCGCCGCTGGCGGTCGGCATCGGCGTGTCGTGCCGCTTTACGAGCTCCGGCTTGTAGTCGAACGTGTCGACGTGCGAGAGCGCGCCTGAGCAGAAGATCATCAGCACACGCTTGGCCTTCGCGGGAAAGTGCGGCGACCTCGGGGCGTAGGGATGGGCCGGATCGATGAGCGGCCGGATCGGCGGCTCTCCACCGAGTAGCCGCTGCTCGTGGAGAAGTGCCGCCAGCGCGATGCTCGAGAGGCCGGTGCCGCCCCACTGGAGGAAGTCGCGGCGATCGAGCATCCGGCGGCCGGCGTGGGAGAGTTCGTGTCGCATGGGCGCCTCAATAAATGGTGATGAATTCGCTGGCGTTGTAGAGGCTGCGGCAGAGGATCGGCAGGCCGTGGGCGGCGACGAGTGTCTGGCCTGCGGTCACCTCGGCCTCCGTGGCCTTGCGGCCGAAGGCCAGTTCGATCGCCCGGCCCACCTGGAGCCCAGCGTCGCTCCCCGCCTCCCGCTCGACCCGCTTGGCGAACCGGTTGGCCTGGTCGAGCAGGAAGTCGCCGTTGAGCATGTTGAGCGCCTGCAGCGGCGTGACGCTCACTGTCCGCTTTGGCTGCACCTGGCCCGCGTCGGGGCAGTCGAAGGCGCCGAAGAAGCTGTCGAGCTCGGCCCGCGGCTTCGACTGATAGACCATCCTGCGGAA
>CAYSPN010000509.1:0-3792 GCA_964432895.1 uncultured Candidatus Kuenenia sp. | reverse complement strand
CGAGGCGGTCGCCTCGGCCGACCACGTGCTCACGATCCAGACCGCCGACCGGCAGCCGTGGGCCAATCTGCTGCTGTCGGTGGGCTGCCGAACCTTTTCCTGAAACTCCTGAAACTCCTGCAACCTTCCGACAACGCACAGGAAAACGCATGAAGACACGCATGCTGGGCACCACAGGACTGGAGGTCCCGATCCTCGCCTTCGGTGCCTCGTCGCTGGGGCAGGAATTTCGCTCGGTCACGCTCGATGAAGCCCTGGAGAGCGTGCGGGCGGCGCTCGACTGTGGCCTGACCCTTATCGACACGAGTCCTTTCTACGGCCGTGGCATGAGCGAGGTGCTGCTCGGCGTGGCGCTGCGAAACGTGCCACGGAGCGACTACCTCCTCTGCACGAAGCTCGGCCGCTATGACCTCTCCCACTTCGATTTCTCGGCCCGCCGGGTGGCCGAGAGCGTGGATGTGTCGTTGCACCGCCTCGGCACCGACCACCTCGACATCATCCTCTGCCACGACATCGAGTTCGTGCCGATGCGACAAATAGTTGATGAAACGCTCCCCGCCCTGCGGAAGATCCAACAGGCGGGCAAGGTGCGGTGGATCGGCTTCAGCGGCTATCCCCAGAAGATTTTTCCTTTCATCTGCGATCAGGCTCCCGTTGACTGCGTGCTCAACTACAACCAGTACACGCTGCAAAACACCCGGTTTGCCGACGAGACGATTCCCTCTCTCAAAGCGAAGGGGATCGGCGTCATGAACGCCGGCCCGTTCAGTGCGAGGTTGCTCACCGACGCGCCGCTGCCGGTCTGGCTCAAGGAGCCGGAGGAGGTCAAGGCGGCGGCCCGACGGGCGGCGGACCTTTGCCGCGCTCGCGGCACGCCGATTGCGAAACTGGCGCTGCAGTTTGCGCTCGCCAATCCCGACATCGCCACCACGGTCGCCGGCAGCGCCAATCCGAACAACATCCGCGACTGGGCGGCGTGGGCCGCCGAGCCGCTCGACACGGACCTGCTCGCGGAAGTGCAGGCGATCTTCGCCCCGGTCAAAAACATCGGCCACACCGAGGGCCTGCCAGAAAACAACTGACGTTCCTATTTTCCATGCAAGCCCGACGCGCAAGCGAGGGAGTGCGGTTCTGATTTCTGGGTGATGGATCGCGATTTCCCTTGCTTGCGCTGCGGGCTTTGATGAACGGGGTATTCCCATCCAAGCCCGAAGCGCAAGCGAGGGACTGGCGATGCCGCGGACAGCATTGAAACGACTGTGTATGGATTCATGAACCCCATGAACATCGACTCACACCAGCACTTCTGGCGCTACTCGGCCGCGGACTATCCGTGGATCGGTGCCGGCATGGAGCGGCTCGCCCGCGACTATGTGCCTGCGGACCTCAAGGCCCCGGCTGCGGCTGCTGGTATCGCTGGCACGGTCGCCGTGCAGGCCCGGCAGACGCTCGAGGAGACTCGCTGGCTGCTTGAGCTCGCAGAGCGGCATCCCCTGATCCGCGGTGTCGTCGGCTGGGTCGATTTGCGGAGCCCGGAGGTCGCCAGTGAGCTGCGGGAGTTTTCGTCACGCCCATCATTCGTGGGTGTTCGGCATGTCGTGCAGGACGAGCCCGATCCCCGGTTTCTGCTGGGCGCGGAATTCGTCCGCGGACTCAAGCACCTGCAGCCGTTGGGACTGACCTACGACCTGTTGCTCTACCCGCCGCAGCTGCCGTCGGCCGCCGAGCTGGCGGCTCACCTGCCCGAGCAGTCGTTCGTGCTCGACCACCTGGCCAAGCCACGGATCGCGACGTGGACGAAGCCCGCTGACAGGGACATTTGGCGGCACGACATGGAAGCCCTCGCCAAACATAAAAATGTCTACTGCAAGCTGTCGGGGCTGGTGACGGAGGCGGCCTGGCGGCGATGGCGGCGGGCTGATTTCGCACCCTATCTCGACATCGCCCTGGCGGCGTTTGGGCCCGAGCGGCTCATGTTTGGCAGCGACTGGCCGGTCTGCCTGCTCTCCGGCGACTATGCCGAGGTGGCGGGCATCGTCAGGGAGTTCTGTGCCACGCTCTCAGCGGCCGAGCAGGCCTTGATCTGGGGTGGCACCGCCAAACGGTTCTACGGACTCAATACGGAGGAGTGAGGCAGATGCAGACGTTGCTCTTGGAGAACCCCAAGGCGTTCCGGTTCATCGACACGCCGGAGCCTGAGCCGCCGCAGGCGGGCGAGGCGGTGGTCCGCGTGCATGCCGTGGGCATCTGCGGCACCGACTACGGCGGCTACTTGGGCAAGATGCCCTTCTTCAGCTATCCGCGGATTCCCGGACACGAACTGGGGGTAGAGGTGGTGGCGGTCGGCCCGGGCGTCACGAACGTCCAGCCGGGTGACCGCTGCTGCGTCGAGCCCTACATCAACTGCCAGCAGTGTTATTCCTGCAGGCGGGGGTTGACCAACTGCTGCGAGCACCATCAGACACTCGGCGTCCACTGCGACGGGGGGCTGCGGCCGCTCTTCACGGTGCCTGCCCGAAAACTCCATCGGTCGCCGAACCTCTCCCACGCGCAGAATGCACTCGTGGAGACGCTCGCCATCGGCTGCCACGCGATCGACCGCGCTGATCCCAAGCCTGGTGAGAACGTGCTCATCATCGGTGCCGGGCCGATCGGCCTCTCGGCGCTCGAGTTTGCCAAGCTGTCGGGTGCGCGGCTGATCGTGATGGACATGGTCGAGAGCCGACTCGCGTTTGTCCGTGAACGCATGGGCGTGGCCGACACGCTTGTCGCCACGGGCGACGCCTCCGACGAACAGGCCATTGCGGCACTCACCGACGGCAGGATGTGCGACGTCGTCGTCGATGCGACCGGCAGCGCTGCGAGCATGGCCAACAGCCTGAAGCTCTGCAGCTTCGGCGGTCGGCTCGTCTACGTGGGAATCACGCAGAGCGATCTCGTCTTTCCGCACGCGCCCGTACTGCATCGCCGCGAGTTGACGATCCTCGCCAGCCGCAACGCGCTCTCCCGCGACTTTGCCAGGATCATCGCCCTTATCGAGGCAGGAAAAATCGACACGGGGCCGTGGATCACCCACCATGTGCCGTTTGCCGACACGATACGGCAGTTTCCGCTGCTGCTCGAGCCTACAAGCGGCGTGATCAAGGCCGTCGTCGAGATTCAGGCGTGACGATCGTCACGTCGGTGATCTCGAGCTTGGCGAAGCAGTTGCGCATGGTGCACCGCAACGTGAACACGTCGCCAGAGCGAACCGGCTCGCCGCGGACGAGCTGAAAATAGTTCCCGCGGTCCCGCGCGGCATCCAGGGCCTGCGGCAGGATCGGACCGATGATCTCCCACTCCTGATCAGGGAGCGGATCGCCGGCAGAGACCGTGGTGATCGCAGCAAAGGGGCGGGGATCGCGGTGCAGTCCGGAGAGCGGCTGAAACTCGGCGGTGTAGGCCGTGTCGACGAGATACCACACAGGTGTGCCGGCCGGCAGGGCGGCGAGGGCCTGTCGCGTCTCGGCGGGCAGACTGACGTCGTCGAGGGGCGTCTGGGCCAGCATCAGATCGCAGGCTTCGCCAGAACGGAGGCGCATGCCGCGGGCCAGTGAGATTCGGCTGCTCAAGACACTGAAGAACGCTTCGCCGGTCTGCGTGCCCGGGCCGTGCAGATCCTGTGACAGTTCGTGGGTCTGGAGCGTCCACCGCAGGCCCACGGTGGTGACGGCCCGGAGCGTGAGGTCACACACAGTGTCTTTGCCAGCCTCGAGGGTGACGAACTGCTCGCGTTCACCGCCGGGGCTCTCC
>CAYSPN010000508.1:0-5369 GCA_964432895.1 uncultured Candidatus Kuenenia sp. | reverse complement strand
GAGATCGGCGATCGCAAGCCCGCCCGCGAAGCCCTCGGCCAGGCCTGCGGTCTGGTCGACACGATCGACGACCCGGTCCGCAAGGCCAAGCTTTTCGCCGACGCCGGGGCGTTCTACAAGGCCAACACAGACTCTGCGCAGGCGAAAGAGTCGCTGAAGAAGGCAGCCGATGCGGCGGCCAGCGTCGAGGAGCGGTTCCGCGCCGAGGCCTGGGCGGCCGTGGCCATGGGATACACCCGCAGCGGACTCGCTGATGCCGCCAGCGACGTGGTCGACAAATTGTTGGAAGCGGCCAAAACTCTCGAAGAACCGCGGGCAAAGGCGCATGCGCTCTCGGCTGCGGCCGAAGTGCAGGCGCAAACGGGAAAGAAAAAGGATGCTGAAAAACTTCTCACGGATGCGGAAGCCTCTGCCAAGAGTGTCGAACGCGCCGAGAGCAGGGCCTATGCACTCCTGTCCGTGGCCAGGGCCACAAGTGCCAATGGCGACAACAAGAAGGCGCTGGCACTGCTCAAGGAGGCCGACAAGGCGGCTGACAAGGTGCCCGAGCCCACCTCGCAGAAGACGATCGTCGATCAGGTGCGGGCGACGATGGCAGACGTCGAGAAACAGCTGAAAAAGTAGCGGCTATTTCCTGCCGGCCGACACGACCTTGAGCGCCTCGAGGGCGAGCTTTCGTGCTTCGGCATGGTCGACGATCGGTTCGGGATAGTCGCGGCCAAGCCCCGCCCACTGCCGCACGTAGGCCTGATCGGGGTCGAACTTCTGCGCCTGGCTGGTGGGATTGAAGATCCGGAAGTATGGAGCCGCGTCGGCGCCACAACCGGCCGCCCACTGCCAGCCGAGCGTGTTGGCGGCGAGATCCGCGTCGACGAGCGTGTCCCAGAACCACCTCGCTCCTTCCAGCCAGCTCACCCGCAGATCCTTGACGAGGAAGCTCGCCACGATCATCCGCACCCGGTTGTGCATCCAGCCAGTGGCCCAGAGTTGCCGCATGCCGGCATCGACGATGGGGAAGCCAGTCCGCCCCCGCTGCCACGCCCGGAGGCCGACGGGATCGTTTGCCCAGGGAAATCTTGCATAGTCGGCACGGAGCGGCGCGTCGGTCGTGTGGGGAAAGTGGTAGATCAGGTGATTGGCAAACTCCCGCCAGCCCAGCTCGCGCAGATACACCTCGGGACTGCCGGTGATTCTGGCCGCCGGCACGCCGCCGACGGCCTCACGGACGGCATGCCAGACCCGCCGCGGCGAGATCTCGCCAAAATGAAGGTGTGGGCTCAGCGCACTGGTGCCCTCGTGATCGGGCCGGTCGCGTTCGGTGCCGTAGGAGGCAACACCTCGCGTGATGAAAGCCTTCAGCCGCTGCCTTGCTCCCTCCTCGCCCGGCGTCCATGTGGTTCGCATCGTGCCTGCCCAATCGATCTCGGGCAGCAGTCGGAGCGAATCGATGGAGAGCGTTTTTCCGTCCGGCTTGCCGGACGCCGGGGCGGCTCGAAGTGTGCCGGAGCCGGCCACCGCCGCGGCCGGCTCCTCGCGGGCAAGCAGCGACCGCCAGAAGGGCGTGAACACCTGATACGGCTTTCCTTCTTTCGTGGCGACGTGCATCGGCTCGAAGAGGAGCGAGCCGTTGAAGCTCTCAACGTCGAGCCCATCGTCACCAAGGGCCTTCTTGATCGCCGTATCGCGCCGGATCACCGCCGGTTCATACCGGCGGTTCCAGACGACGTGGGTCGCTGAAAACTCCCTGGCGAGTGTTCGCAGCGCGTCGAGCGAAGGCCCGCGGCGGATCACGAGTGATGCGCCGGCCTTCTCGAGCGCAGCAGCGAGTTTGCCGAGCGACTGGTGCAGCCACCACCGCGAGGCCGCCCCCGGCTCCCACGGCGTCTCCTCCTCGGGTGCCCAGATAAACACGGGCACGACCGCACCGCGGGCAGCCGCGGCGGCCAGGGCGGGATGATCGTCCAGCCGGAGGTCGTGACGAAACCAGACGAGCGTGACGGGCGCTTTGGACATGCCGGCAGCATACGCACCGCGGCCCGCCGCGGCGAGCGCGGTCACCATCAGGCGAGAATTTCCTTCACCACGTTGCCATGCACGTCGGTGAGCCTGAAATCGCGGCCTTGGAAGCGGTAGGTCAGCTTCGTGTGGTCGAAGCCGAGCAGGTGCAGGATCGTGGCCTGGAGATCGTGAATATGCACCTGATCGCGGGCCGCCTTGAAGCCCAGGTCGTCGCTCGCGCCGTGGACATATCCCGGCTTCACGCCGCCACCCGCCATCCAGATGGAATAGCAGTCAGGATAGTGGTCGCGGCCCAGGATGCCGCCACCGGCCGTGCGGCCCTCGCGGAACGGCGTCCGGCCGAACTCACCCGTGCAGAGCACGAGCGTGTCGTCGAGCATCCCCCGCTGCTCGAGGTCCTCGATGAGCGCGGCGGCCGGCTTGTCGAACGTCGCAGCCTTCTTCGTGAGGCCGTCGCGGATGTC
This sequence comes from uncultured Candidatus Kuenenia sp., assembly GCA_964432895.1. Lineage (GTDB taxonomy): Bacteria > Planctomycetota > Planctomycetia > Pirellulales > UBA1268 > CAMCQY01. The sequence goes on along the minus strand of CAYSPN010000508.1, from coordinate 2,886 downwards.
CTCCTGCGGGCCGGTGCCGTGAAAATCCCAGCCCCAGTCGAAGAGGTGCACGAACCGCACCCCCTGCTCGACGAGACGGCGGGCCAGCAGACAGTTGTTGGCCAGGCTCGGGCTGCCCGGCTTCGCGCCGTAGGCTTCAAGCACCTCCTGCGGCTCACGGGAGATGTCCATCACCTCCGGCACGCTCGCCTGCATCCTGAAGGCGAGTTCGTACTGCGCGATCCGCGTGACGGTTTCGGGGTTGCCGAGTTCCTTCGCCTGCAGTTCGTTCAGGTCCCTGAGGGCATCGAGGCTCGCCCGCCGCAGCGCCCGGTCCATGCCCGGCGGATCCGACACATAGAGCACTGGATCGCCCTTCGAACGACACTGCACGCCCTGGTAGACGCTCGGCAGAAAGCCCGAACCGAAGCTGCTTGTGCCGCCGTTGGGCTGCACGCCCGACGAGATCAGCACCACGAACCCGGGCAGGTTGGCATTCTCGCTGCCGAGGCCGTAGGTCGCCCAACTGCCGAGGCTCGGCCGCCCTGCCCGCGGACTCCCCGTGTAGACCATCAGCTCGGCCGGTGCGTGGTTGAACTGGTCGGTGAACATGCTCTTCACGAGGCAGAGCTTGTCAGCCACGCGGTGCAGATTCGGGATCGCGTCGGAAAGCTCGATGCCGCTCTCACCACAGCGGACCCATTTTCGCGGCGTGCCGAGCAGCTTGGGCGTGCCACTGGTGAAGGCAAACTTCTTGCCCGCAATCGTCTCGGCGGGGCAGTCCTCGCCGCTGTGCTTCACGAGCTCGGGCTTGTGGTCGTAGAGGTCGAGGTGCGGCGGCGAACCCGTCAGGTGGATCACGATCATCCGCTTCGCCTTGGCGGGCAGCGGCGGCTGTTTTGCCGCCATCGGATCGGTCGTGGCGGGCGCAACGCCAGCGGCCACAAGCTCGCTCATCGCCATCGCGCCGATGCCGCCGGCCATGCCGCCGAGGAGCTGACGCCGCGTGGCCAGCAGCCTGCGTTCGAAGATCGGATCCATGGGAAAAGGCTTTCAGAAAGGGTGGCAGAATCGCCGTCGCAGGATGCGACGTGTCGGCCGTGGGAACCCTTGGCGTTCACACCGGCCGACCGAGCGGAAAAGGGCATGGATGCCTTTTCCGTGATATGTCATGGACACATGAAGGTTTCGTCGAGGTTCAAAATGACGTTGGCGACGACCGTCCAGGCGGCGAGATCGTCGATCCCGATCGCCAGGTCGTTCGGCACGGCGCCGAGCGGATCGGTCGCCATCTTCTTCGCATCGTCGAGATCAGTCTTGAAGCCCGCGAGGGCGTCGTCGTGCAGTCTCACGAGCCGGTCGATCTCGGCGGCCCCCGGCTGCCGGGCGAGCACGAGCCGGAAGCCGCGGGCGGCTCGCTCGGGGCTTGTCGAGCCACCTTCCCGCACCATCCGCCGGGCGAGAGCCTGCGCCGCCTCGACGTAGACCGGATCGTTGAGCGTGACGAGCGCCTGGAGAGGCGTGTTGGTCCTCGGGCGACGGACAGTGCAGACCTCGCGACTCGGTGCGTCGAACGTCGCCATCGACGGATAGGGATTGCTCCGCCGCCAAGTCGTGTAGAGGGCGCGACGGTAGCGGTCCTCCCCGGCACTCGTCTTCCAGTCGATCCCGCCGCCAAACGCCGCGCTCAAGCCGACATTCGGCTGCGGGGGATGCACGCTCGGCCCACCCTTCTTCCGCGAGAGCAGCCCCGCCGCCGCAAGCGCCTGGTCGCGGATCACCTCCGCCGACAGCCGCACGCGGGGCCCGCAGGCCACGAGCCTGTTCTCCGGGTCACGCGAGACAAGTTCAGGGGTGGCCCGAGAGGTCTGCCGGTAGGCGGCGCTCGTGACCATCAGCCGAATGACCGCCTTGAGATCCCACTCGTGATCGACCAGTTCGCAGGCCAGCCAATCGAGCAACTCCGGATGGCTCGGCAGCTCACCCTGGCTGCCAAACTCCTCGCTCGTCGAGACGATGCCGATGCCGAAGAGCCGTTCCCAGAGCCGATTGGCGACCACGCGGGCCGTGAGCGGATTCCGCGAGTCGACGAGCCACTTGGCCAGCAGCATGCGGTCCAAACGGCCTCCCTCGGCCACGTCCGGCGGCGGAAAGACGGCCGGCACGCCCTCAGCCACTACCGGCCCCAGATCCTGCCAGTTGCCGCGATGCTGGAGCTTCGTGGTCCGCCGCTTGCTGCCCACGAGTTCCTCGAGCACCGGCACGGTGGCAGGCTTCTCGTCATCGAGCTTCTTCCGCAGGCCTTTGACGAGATCGCGGGCGGGGCGGAACTCCGGTGGCTCGGTGACGCCTTTGGCGGGCGGCGGAATCTGGCGTTCGATCTCCGCGATCTCCTGCTCGACCGCCGCCCGTCGCGCATCGATCGGCTCCCACGGAATCCGCACCACGGGATTCTCGTCCCTCCGGTCTTCGTCGGCGGTGTTGTTCAGGATCGCGTAGAGCCCGAAGTATTCCTGCTGCGAGAGGGGGTCGTACTTATGGTCGTGGCACTGGCAGCACGCGATCGTCGTGCCCATCCAGGTGCTCATGGTGGTGTTCACCCGGTCCACGATCGCCACCGTTCGAAACTCCTCGTCGATCGTGCCACCCTCACTGTTGGTGAGTGTGTTGCGGTGGAAGCCGGTGGCCACCCTGTCGTCGACCGTGGCATCCGGTAGCAGGTCGCCGGCGATCTGGCGAACCGTGAACTGGTCGAATGGCATGTTAGAGTCGAAGGCCCGGACCACCCAATCCCGCCAGCCCCAGATCGTCCGCGGCGGATCGTCGGCGTAGCCGGCGCTATCGGCGTAGCGGGCGAGATCGAGCCACTGTCGGGCCATGTGCTCGCCGTAGCCGTCATGAGTGAGC
>CAYSPN010000507.1:0-3706 GCA_964432895.1 uncultured Candidatus Kuenenia sp. | reverse complement strand
CACGACGAGCCGAGTCTGCATCTGGATCATGTTGCTGCCCGTCCTTCCGTGCTCTCTGCCGCTGCACCCGTGGCAGCAGCCGCCTCAGCCTTGGCCGCCGACTCCCGCAGTTGCGTGGCCCTTGCACCGCTTCGCAGGGAAGTCACGTCGACCGCGGTGCTCTTCGTTACCACCCGCACCAACTCCCAACGCTTCAGACGGCTGCGCGGCCGGCATTCGATGATCTCTACCAGATCACCAGGCTGCGATTCCTCTTGCTCGTCATGAACGTGGCACACCGTACGGCGATGCTGGATCCTGCCGTACTTCGGGTGCCGCACGACACGCGGAATCTCGACCCGCCGCGTCTTGCTGGCGGCAGCGCTCGTGACCGTTCCTGTTTCCACACGCTTGGGCATCTTCAGTGATTCCTAACAGTAAACCTGGGAGTACGTTGCTTGCTTTGATCTTGATCCGACACGAGTGCCGACGGCTTCGGTGCCGCCCTTATGTCCCACCCTTATGTCCCACTTTGCGTCCGCTTCTTGAACTCACGCTTCTTTGTCACGCCAGCCTTCCCGGTGGCATGCACCTTGGCTCGGCCACGCTCACCATGCTTTTTGGCATGCTTTTCATGCTGCGGTGACGTCGCATCGCCACTCGCATGATGCCCGCCAGCCTCGGCCACATCTTTCTTCAGCAGGCCCCGCTGCGTCAGGATGGTCTGGCATCGCGCGATGGTGCGGCGATGCTTCCGCACCTCGGCAGGAGACGCGAGCTTTTCAGTCTGCGCCTGGATGCGGAGACGAAACAGAGTCTCTGCGGCGTCCTTCCAGACGAGCCGGATCTGCTCTTCGCCCATGTCCCTGAGTTCTCGTACCTTCGTCATGACCGTTGACTCTTTCCCGTTGATCGTTCCGAGCTGTCTGGCATCAATCTGTGGCCCGTATCCTTTGGCCTACATAACCCGTCGCTTCACGAACCGCACCCTCAGCGGCATCTTGTGCGCCAACCGGGCGAGGCACACGCGAGCCGCATCTTCCGTCACACCGCCGATTTCGTAGAGGATCATGCCGGGTTTGATGACGGCTGCCCAATACTCAGGCTCTCCCTTGCCCATGCCCATCCGGGTCTCGAGCGGGATCGATGTGATCGACTTGTGGGGAAACACGCGCACGAAAAGCCTGCCCTCGTTGCGGAGGTACTGCTGGGCCGCGATGCGACCAGCCTCGATCGTGGTAGCCGCTAGCCAACCCGGCTGCTCGGCCTGGAGGCCGAAGTCGCCGAAGACGACGCGGTTGCCACGTGAGGCGTCACCTCTTATACGACCTCTTTGGCTTTTTCGGTGCTTGACCCTCTTGGGCATCAGCGCCATCGCCGCTCTCCTCGTACATACCTTGGTTCACCCACACCTGCACTCCGATGTGCCCCTGCGCCGTGGGAGCTTCGCAGAATCCGTAATCAATCTTGGCCCGCAGCGTTGAGAGCGGCATCGATCCGGCAATCGCCTTCTCGCACCGTGACATCTCCGCTCCACCGAGCCGCCCAGACAGTTGAATTTTCACACCCTTGGCACCAGCGTCCATCGTGGTGTCCAGGGCACGCTTCAGCGTTCGACGGAACGCAGCCCGCTTCGTCAGCTGGTCAGCGATGTCTTCCGCAATCAGCTGTGCCTGAATCTCCGGGCGGCTCACCTCTTCGACCTTGAGGTTCACGCGTCGGCCGAGCAACTCCTGCAGTTCCTCCTGCAGACGGTCGGCCTCCTGCCCCTTGCGGCCGAGAATCACGCCCGGCCGGGCCGAGTGCACGATCACCTTCACTTCGTCGCGCGTCCGCTCGATCTCCACCTTCGGGATCGCGGCAGCACGATGCTTTGTCTTCAAATACCGACGAACCTTGAAATCCTCGAGCAGCAACTCGCGGAAGTCTTTCTTGGCGGCATACCATCGGCTCTTCCATGGCTCGGTGATACCGGTCCGGAATCCGACGGGATTTACTTTCTGACCCATTTGAATCGCCTTGCTGGTGAATCGCTTGTGAGGTGAATCGCTTGTGTGACTACTCGTGCGAACCGTTGTGCGTGTGTGTGACCGTGCGTGTCCTACTCAGCCGCCTCGACCACCCGGGTGTCGAGCGCGACCTTGATGTGCGACATCCGTCGCTTGATGCCGAACGCCATGCCACGAGCCCGCGGGCGAATCCGCTTGAACATCGGGCCCGGATCGATGCGAGCGTCCACGACGACGAGGTCATCGAGTCCGGCCGCCTGCTTGTGCTCCGCGTTGCCAAGCGCACTCTTGATCACCTTTTCCAGCATGCGGGCACCACGGTGCGGCTGAAACTTGAGGATGTCGAGCGCCTCGTCGGCAAATTTCCCACGAACCAGGTTGGCCAGGTGGCGAACCTTCCGGGGACTGATGCTGGCGTACTTATGCGTGGCTGTGTATGGCATGAATCACCTACGGTGGATCGAGTTCACTTGCCGCCGCCGGGGGCCGCTGCTTCCTTCACCTTGCCGCCGTGACCACGGAACGTCCGCGTCGGGGCAAACTCGCCGAGCTTGTGGCCGACCATGTCCTCGGTGACAAAAACCTTCAAATGCTGCTTGCCGTTGTGAACCATGAACGTGAGGCCGATGAACTCGGGCACGATCGTGCACGACCGCGACCAGGTCTTGATCGGATCCCGCTTGCCGGAAGAGAGTTGGGACTCCACCTTCTCGAACACGCGAGGATCGATGTAGGGACCCTTTTTTGCGCTACGACCCATGGTTACTGAATTCCATCGTGATTGGTGCTGTGTCTGCCGGCAGCAAACTGCCGCCGCCAGGGATTCTTCTGACTACCTGAGTTTCAACTGCCCATAGCGACGGCTCTTCCGCCGGCGCAGGATCGCGGCGCCCGAAGGCTTCCGCGGCTTCCTCGTTCCACCACCCTTGGCGCTCTTGCCAGTCGGACTGACCGGATGACGACCACCCTTTGTGCGACCTTCGCCACCACCGTGGGGATGATCGATCGGATTCATCGCGGTGCCGCGCACCGTCGGACGGATACCCATCCAACGCTTGCGACCGGCCTTGCCGAGCACCACGTTCATATGCTCCGAGTTGCCGATGGCACCGATCGTTGCACGGCACGCAGCCGGCACGCGGCGAATTTCGCCGGAAGGCAGCGTGAGCTGAGCCCACTGGGCCTCACGGGCCACGAGCACCGCGGACGAACCGGCCGATCGACACAGCCGCCCGCCACGGCCCGCCTGCAGTTCGACATTGTGGACCTGCATGCCCAGCGGGATCGCCGACATCGGAAGGCAATTGCCCACCTCAGGCGCCGCAGTCTCGCCGCTCTGCACCGTCGCGCCAGCCTTCAGCCCCTCAGGAGCCAGGATGAACCGCTTCTCGCCGTCGGCATAGTGCACGAGGGCAATCCGGCAGGTGCGGTTGGGATCGTACTGAATCGATTCGACCTTGCCAGGCACACCGTCCTTGTTGCGACGGAAGTCGATCAGCCGATAGTGCTGCATGTGGCCGCCGCCACGGTGCCGCGCGGTGATTTTGCCCTGGTTGTTGCGGCCGCCCTTCTTCTTTTTCCGCAGACGGAGCTGCTTGGGCGCCGCCGCGCCGGGCGTCAGCTCGGCGAAGTCGGACACGCTCGCATTGCGGCGGCCGGGACTGGTCGGATTGTAGGTGCGAATACCCATGGGAGTACGACTGCCTTCAGAACAGATT
>CAYSPN010000506.1:0-2691 GCA_964432895.1 uncultured Candidatus Kuenenia sp. | reverse complement strand
GGCGTGGCGGGCGGCAGCCTCCCGTTCCATGCCGCCGGCAAGCGACGCGGCATAGGCCGGCCCGAGCACGAAGAAGACCATGCCGAACGTGCTCGGGGTGTCGAGCCCCAGCGGCATGGCGGTGATGTCGGATCGGCCGGTACGGCGGGCTAGTCGAAAGGCCATCCAGGTGAAGATGAGGTCGCCCACCACCACGCCCACGGCCGTGCCCGGTACGAAGTGGGAAAGGGCGAACTGTGCCGGATAGTCGAACACGGCGGCCAGCAGGGAGACCGCCAGCACCAGATCGGCAAGATTGTCGAGCGACAGGCCGAAAAACGCGTTGATGTCGCCGGGGGTGGCCCAGCGGTAGGCCGCTGACGGGGAGGGGGGCGGGCGTTGTCCCATGGAGCGTGTCCGTGCCGGGGGCTGAACCCTGCGGGCCGATGGAGCCGGCGAGTTCGTGCCGGAATGTCGGACGAGTGGCCGGAAATGTCAAATGCAGCCGCCGGAAACGGCAGCCGCGGAAGCCTGGCTGATCACGGACGGATTTCCCTGCACCCCCGGTTTGGTGGCTATACTCGAACGCGGGCGGTCTGCCTTTGCGGGGGTCGCCACACGATCTTTCGGCGGCAGGGTTTTTTTCGCGAACTTTCCCTTTGTGCCCGCGTAGGACAGATGGATTTGCACGAGTCCCACCCCAGTTCAGGTCATGACAACCGGTCCGGCGGCGGGTCGGCTGTCAAACCGTTGACGCAACCCTTGGACGTGGGGGCCGGGACGACGGATGAGGAATTGATTGGTCGGGTTCGGGCAGGGGACGACGCGGCCGCATTCGAGTCGCTTGTTCATCGGTACGAACGCGAATTGTTCAGCTACCTTCGTCGCTACCTCGGCAGCGCGGAGATGGCGGAAGATGTGTTTCAGGCCACGTTTCTACAGGTCCATCTGAAGCGGGAGAATTTCGAGGAGGGCCGGCGGTTTCGCCCCTGGCTCTACACGATCGCAACCAATCAGGCCATCGATGCCCAGCGTCGCAATCGTCGCCACCGAATGGTGAGCCTCGATCATCGCACGGGCGGAGATGACGACGTCGGTTCGCTCGTGGAGATGCTCTCGGGCCGAGATCAGACGGCCGATCAGAAGCTGGAGGACGAGGAGGCGAAGAACTGGGTGCGGTCGGCGGTCGAGGAACTCCCCGAATCGCTCAAGAGCGCCCTGATCCTCGTCTACCACCAAGGGATGAAGTATCGCGAGGCGGCGGATGTGCTCGGCATTCCGGTGGGAACCGTGAAGAGCCGGTTGCATGCCGCCTTGCTCAAGCTCAACGAGTCATGGCAGGAAAGCGGTCACGCCGGTCATGGGCGTTGAGCGTCCAGAATGAAAACGATGAAAACGAACCTGACGCCCCACCGAAGGTTCGTCGTGAATCACGAATGATGTGAGAATTTGTCATGCGAGAAGATCTTGTCGGCCACCTCCTTGGGGCCATCGAGCCGTCCGAATCGAAAGCGATCGAGATGGCGTTGGCCGATCCGCACCGCGGGCCGGCGCTGCGTCAGGATCTTGACCGTCTGCGGCTGGCGCTCGAGCCACTGGCGGACGATCGCGATATGTTGCCGCCGCCTGCCGGCCTGGCGGGCCGCACGATGCGGTTCATCGTGGAGCAGCAGGCGGCTGCCCAGGCTTCGGCCAGCCGGCCGCTGCCGATGCCGCGAGGCCTGTCGGCGGAGGATGTGCCGCCGCGGGGCCGCGGGGCCCGGGCCTGGGTCGATCGCGTCATCATCGCCGCATCGGCGCTGGCAGCCTGCGTGCTCGTGGCGCCGCTGCTGCTGGACTCCATCGCCCAATCTCGCGCACGGCGTGCGGAGCGGAATCTGCTCAAGACGTCGGGCGCGCTTCAGGGCTATGCCGATGCGCACCGGGTCTTTCCCACGCCCCCCAGTTCCGGGCCGCTGTCGAGGGCCGGACTCTATGCCCCGACGCTCGTCTCGGAACAGCGTCTTGTGGCCGACGACGGCACGCTCATCTGTCCCGACACGGCGCTCTCCAGAAGCGGCACCTTCCGCGTGCCGTCGCTTGAGGAGCTCAATGCGGCCGTCGGCACTCCGCAGTTCGAGGAGATGGTGAGGACGATGGGGGGCGACTACGGTTACACGCTCGGCCATCGTGATGCGGCGGGCACGTTGCAGCCGAATCGCGATCGCCGCCGGGCCCATCATCCGCTCATGGCCGATGCGCCGAATGACGGGGACGAACGGAGCAGCAACCATCCCGACGGCATCCACCACGTGCTCTTTGAAGACGGCCACGTGAAACGGCTCGCGCCGGGAGACCTGCACGGCGACGACCATCTCTTCAAGAATCACGACGGCAACGTGGCCGCCGGCATCGATGAAGAAGACGCCGTCATCGGCGACTCGGAAGACCAGCCGTAGAGACGCCGACGGATCGGGGCTGCCCACGCCTCGTATACACGCGACGGCTCGGCATCGTGCCGACCGTCGCTTGGCCGACCTCCGTCGGCTGGTGCTAACCCGTCCGGCGGTTTTACGGCAAGGCTCGGCATCCTGCCGACCTTGCCTTGGCCGACCTTCGTCGGCTGGTGCTTACCCGGCCCTCCGGGCCTGGCGCTGTAGCGCCGTGTGCCTTGCGGAATCCGTGAGGGGCTGCCCACGTCTCGAGAGCCGGCGTTGCTGACCAGCGCAGGCA
>CAYSPN010000505.1:0-3501 GCA_964432895.1 uncultured Candidatus Kuenenia sp. | reverse complement strand
TCTGCCAGGGCGAGCGTGCTGGCCCGGTGGGTGATCATGATCACGGTGCGGTTTTCCACGTAGCGAGCCAGCGATTCGTGGATCAGCCGTTCGCTCTCCACGTCGACCTGGCTCGTTGCCTCGTCGAGCACGAGGATCTCGGCGTTCCGCAGGATCGCCCGGGCCAACGCGATCCGCTGCCGCTGGCCGCCCGAGAGCCGAAAGCCGTTGGGGCCGACCATCGTGTGGTAGCCGCCGGGAAAATCGGCGATGAATTCGTGCGCATGCGCCTGCTTGGCTGCCTCGATGATCTCCTCTTCGGTGGCATCCCAGCGGCCGTAGCGAATGTTGTAGAGGATCGACTCGTTGAAGAGCTCGGTCTGCTGGGTGACCAGCGAGATGCGGCGTCGGACATCGTGCAGGGCAAGTTCGGTGAGCGGCACACCGTCGAGCAGCACGTCGCCGCCCGTGGGGTCGTAGAACCGGCAGATGAGATTGATGAGCGTGCTCTTCCCGCCACCGTTCGGACCGACGATCGCCACCCGCTCACCAAACCGAATCGACAGGTTCACGTTTTTGACGACGGTATCGATGCCATCGTAGCTGAACGACACGTTCCGCAGACTGATCTCGCGGTGGGGCGACGGGAGTGACTTCGGCTCCACTGCTTCGCGAAGCTTGGATGGAGTGTCGAGCAACGGATAGAGCGCCTGGGCGCCAACGACGCCCATATTGAGGCCGGTGAGCACGCCGGAGAGCTTGCGAACGGGGTCGCTGGCGCCGATGAGCATCCCGAAGAACACCATGATGCCCGGCACGGTCATCGGGCGGTCGGTCATGGTGATGCCGAAAATCTGGGTCTGCTGGTTGATCACGAGCCAGGCACCGACGGCGATCGACGTTGCCACCATGCCGATGCCGAGAATCTCCGTGATCGGATTTGCCAGGGCGAAGTAGAAGGTGTGCCACATGCCGGTGCGGAGCATGTCCCCCGTGCAGTTGCGAAAACGCTGTCGCTCGAAGTCCTCCATCGTATAGGCCTGCACGGTGAGCACGTTGTTGAGCGTCTCCAGCAGCACGTGGTGGAAGCCCTTAGACCTCGACAGAATGTGCTTCGATACGCTGCGGATGCGGCGGTTGAGCCAGACCATCAGGAAGCCGACGATTGGCGCCAGCGTCAGGCAGGCAAGTGTGAGCTGCCAGGAAATGCAGAAGGCTCCCGCGAGGCACGCGATGATCTTCAGCGGCTCCGTGACGGCGCCGCCGTAGACAGCCGTAATGCCTCCGGCCAGCATGTCGGTGGTGTGTGTCAACTGCGACATGAAGCCGGCCGAGCCGTGCCGCATGAACTGGGCCCTGTCGAGTTCAATGGCCTTGTCGAACACCCGCAACCGGAGATCACGGCTGATGTTCATCGCCACCCAGCCCACCATCATCGTGCCGGCCAGCATGAAGACATGCTTCAGAAACGTGCTGAAGACGATGAGCCCCACCACCATCAGCACGGTTTGGAACGGGTCGGTCGGCAAAAGCCGATCGAGCCAGGGCGCAAGCTTCCGGGCCGAATAGACGACCGCCTCGTCGCGACGGCGGTCCATGGCGAGCGTGTCCAAACGGCTCCGAGCCTTTGTGGCGGCGGCTTGGTCGAGCGATTCCGCGGCCAGCGCAGCCTCCTGCTCGGACGCTTCCCGGCCAGCAGCCTCGATACGGTGCTCTGCGTCGGTGATCCGGCGGCCGTTCCACGATTGGAGCGACTCGCCGTTGAGTGTCACCTCGATGACCGGAAAAAGTGCGGCGATGTTGGCGCCCCACAGCCCGGCGACACAGGCCGAGCAGAAAAAGGCCGCAAGAAGGAACGGCCAGCTTTTGACAGCGTCGCGGAGCGCTCGAAGAAAGTGATTCATGAACCGGAACTTTCGGCATGCCTGGAGGGAATGTTCCTCAAGCATCGGAACGACCGCACCTGCGACCCCACCAGGTGCCTCACGAGGACGGCACGGGGAGGATGCACCGGAGCGGGCAAGGTGGGGGCTTTGCCCCGTTGCGCGATCCCGTGCGGGCGGGGAAGATAGAGATCAAGACCCGGCCGAACAAGGTGAAGTTGCCGGGGCGAAATGGCCCTGCCGCCGGGGCTGTCGCCAGATCAGCGGTGGCCGGCCCGGAGTTCGGCGGCCAGCAGGGTATTGGCGAGAAGCATGGCCACCGTCAGCGGCCCCACCCCTCCAGGGACCGGCGAGATCCAACCCGCCACCTCGCGGACACCGTCGAAATCGACATCGCCGACGAGTCTGCCGCTGCCGTCCGGCCCGACGATTCGGTTGATGCCCACATCGATCACCGCGGCGCCCGGCTTCACCATGTCAGCGGTGACGAGCCGCGGACGGCCAACGGCAGCCACCAGGATATCGGCCTTTCGCGTGATGGCGGCCAGATCGGCCGAACGGCTGTGGCAGATCGTGACCGTGGCGTCACCGCCCGGCCCCCTTGAAGCCAGGAGCAGTGCCAGCGGCTTGCCGACGATGTCGCTGCGGCCGACGATCACGGCGTGCCGGCCGGCGGTTTCGATGCCTGCGTCGATCAGCATCCGCTGCACACCCGCAGCGGTGCACGGCACAAAACGGGGCCGTCCCTGCGAGAGCAGGCCGGCGTTCTCAGGATGGAAGCCGTCGACATCGCGGTCGGGCGGCACGGCATCGAGCACCGCGACCGTGTCGACATGCTCCGGCAGCGGCAGCTGCACGAGGATGCCGTCGGCGGGGCCATGTTCGTCACGGGCAATCGCGGCCACGAGCGCCACCAACTCCGCGGTCGTCGCCGTGGCCGGCACGCGGACCACGTCCGAATCGATCCCCACGCGACCGGCGGCCGCCGCCTTGCTCTTCACGTAGGAGCCGCTGGCCGCCAGGTCGCCGACGAGCACCACCACCAGCCGCGGTCGGCGATGGAACATCGTCGCGAAGGTGTCGACCTCGCTCTGCAGCGAGGTTTCGATCCGTGCCGCAAGCGCGCGACCGTCAAGCAGTGTGGCCGTCATGATGTCTGCTCACTCATGTACATCATCCGCAGCTGGTGCTGGATCTCTTCCAATACCCTGCGCTCGTCTTCCGTGAGGTTGCCAGAGGTCTTCTGCTCCAACATCGCGAGCGTGTCGATGAAATGCCGCGCCGTCGGCAGGTTGCGGTGTGCCTTCTTGGTAATCGGATTGGGAATCCTGCCCAGAGCCATCAATGCCTGCGTGAAGAGGGTATGCGCGAGAAATTCGAACGTCGCCGGCGGTGGCTGGCCCGCGGCCGGATCCCCACCTGCGGACTCGCCTGCGGAGACGATCTCGTCGGGCTGCTCATTCTGGTCGCCTGTATTCATGATGGTGCTCCTCAGGCCTCCGCCACCCAGGCGCTGCCGGCGTGCCGCTCGACGGCGGCTGCCACGAACCCGGCGAAAAGCGGGTGTGCCGCCGTGGGCTTGCTCTTGAATTCGGGATGGAATTGCACGGCGACGAACCAGGGATGGTCGGCCACTTCC
>CAYSPN010000504.1:0-7955 GCA_964432895.1 uncultured Candidatus Kuenenia sp. | reverse complement strand
CCCGCCGTGCCAGACGACGCAATCCGCACGACCCGCAGCCCATCGGCGCGGTCCGACTCCTCCGCGGCATCGCTCCGCACCACCTGCCCCGCCAGCGACCGCTCGATGTCCCGCTGCACGTCGTCACGGGTGGGCAATGAGGCGGCCGCCGCCTGCGGCAGGCTCGTGATCGAACATTGGCCAACCAATGCGCCCCGGTCGACCAGTCGCATCACCATGCCATTCGCACCATCCTCAACACGCCGCCACCGCGTGTCGTGGACCAGATCAAACCGGCCTTTCGTGTCGCGATACCAGACGCGGCCGAGGCCACCCTCCCCACGGCGCCGGGAAGGCTGCCCTTGCACAGAGGTCGCTGGCGACACCTCGGCTGCCTGCTCCACGACCGCACCCGCGGTCTGCCCCGCCGCCGTCTCCGCCTCCGCATCGAGGGGCGTACGGGCGACCAGCAGCCTCGCTTCGACCTCGAATCCCGGCGCGACATGGCTCGCCTGCCGGCGTTCCCGGATGTCAGCAGAGACCTGCAACACCCGCCCATGGAGACGGTGCAGCGCCGGCTCGGAGTCGCTGCTGGCATCGGCCGCAGCATCGCTGGTCGCGGCTACAGCGAAGCTGCCCTCGACGGTCACGTGCGTCGGCACGCCATCGACCGCCCCGTCGATGATGCCGGCAAATGTGACCTTTGCGCGGCCATCGCTCACCTCCTGCACGCGGGACTCGATGCTCCCCGACTCCACCGTATCAATGGCCAGCAGGCCGGCTGTGACATCGGCGGGGATCTCCCACGTCTGGCCGATGGACACCGGCTCTCTGGGGAGAAGGTCGTCGAGCAGCAGGGAGTCGAACGGGGTTTCGAGCAGGTCTGACTCTTCGCCTGACAGGAACCCGTCAGCCAGGTATGGCATCGGCGTGGTGCCTTGACGGCCCACGAGGAGTTGGCGGGCATCGGCCGCGAGCGTGGCGGTCGTGGCAGTATCACCGACCCGCATTGCTGCCGTGGCATCGCGGTACGAGCGGCGGACTGCCGCGGCCGGGGGCAGGGCCGTCTCGGCAGTGGATGGAGTGAGAGACGTTTCCTCAAAATGAAACCGCGCTGTCATCTCGACCGGTTCACGAACCGCCGGGGCATCCGGGCCAACGGGAGCGAGCAACTCCCCTCGGACGTCGAGTTTGACGCGGACACGGAGCCCAACCGGCGCGTCGGCCGTTGCCACATCCGTTGCCCCGTCCTCGGCCCGACCCGCGGAGGCCATCATGAGCCAGCCGGCGGCAGCCAACAGGCAGCCCATCGCGGCAGGCAATCCTCCCGAACGCTTCGACCTCGGATTGCAACGCATTACACCCCCCCTTTGTAGTGACCACTGCCTTCACCAACTAGTTTTCGACGACGGGGCCGATCACCAAGGAAATACCAAGTGTCTAAGCCCACAAAACCCTTGTTTTCCCAATCCCCTGCAACCGTCAGGGCCGGAAAACGAGAATCGAGCACTCGGCCTGAATGGCCACAAGGCGTTGTCGGCAAACCAGTTGCGTGCAGCGGGCACGCCATGGACAGGCTGCCAGTGGCGCCAAGCGACGAAAAATCACTCAAGAACCCCGCGCCGCCGCGAACCTTTTCTGGCTCGCGGCCGTATAACTTGCACGTCGTCAAGAGGTGGGCAGCGGGTTATGGATGACCCTGGCACGCCTCCACTGGCATTGTGGTTGGTCTTCGCTTTCAACCCCCGGCACGGATTGTCGGCACTGGAGGTGTGTGATGCGTTCCATTTTCGAATCGTCGCTTTCTGATTCCCGACTTCACCTGTTTCACGACGGCACGATCGGCGACGCGGCCGGCCAGCCGCAGGCAGCGGGAGACGAGGTGCTGTCGATCGAAGACCTGGCCAACCGGTTCAACGTCTCGACCAAGACCATCTCGCGGTGGCGCGATCACGGCCTCGTCGCGGAACGGCATCTTGTCGGTGGCCGCAGGCGGGTCGGTTTTCTCGCCAGTGCTGTCGAGCAGTTCATCCGCGAGAACCCGATGCGGATCGAACGGGGTAGCCGATTCAGCCAGCTTTCGCAGGACGAGCATGACCGGATTATCGGCTGGGCCCGCCGGCTCGCTCTGGCCGGTGCCTGCCCGGCCGACGTTCACCGTCGGATCGCCAGCCGGCTCAACCGCAGCGTGGAGACGATCCGCTACACGATCAAGCGGCACGATCAGGAGCACCCCTCCGAAGCGGTGTTTTCGGTGGCCGATGGCCGTCTGCGGCCCGAGAGCTGCGAGCGGATCTACCATCACTACGAGCGGGGTGAAACGGTTGAATCGATCGCCAAGCGGTATCACCGTTCGAAGGCAAGCATCTATCGCGTGATCCTGTCGCAGCGTGCCGAGCACATCATGCAGCTGCCACTGGACTGCATTCCCAACGCGCTCTTTTCACGGAAGAGCGCGGAGAAAGTGGTGAACGAGCCCTTTCCTGGGCTCGACGAACCCGCCAAGCGGGTGCGGCGGCCGTCAGGGCTGCCCGCCTACCTCGCGAGTCTCTACGAGGTTCCGCTCCTGACTCGCGAACAAGAGGTGTGGCTGTTCCGGAAGTTCAACTACCTGAAGCACAAGGCGACGACGCTGCGTGCGGAACTGGCCATCGACCGCCCCAACGCCAGGTTGATGGATCAGATCGAACGGCTCTACGGCGAGATCGTCGAGATCAAGAATCGGATCGTGAGGGCCAACCTTCGCCTCGTGGTGTCGATCGCAAAGCGGCGAGTGTCGCCCGACGACAGCTTTTTCGATCTGGTCAGCGACGGCAACATGTCGCTCATCCGGGCGGTGGAGAAGTTCGATTACGCCCGTGGCAACAAGTTCAGCACGTACGCTTCGTGGGCGATCATGAAGAACTACGCCCGCACGATCCCAGACGAGCATCGTCGCCGGGACCGCTTCCGGGCGGCCGACATGGAACTGCTGCAGACGGCGGCCGACCGCCGGACCGACGAATACCAGCGGCGGTTGGCGGAAACCGACCGGCTGCAGCAGGTGGGCAAGTTCCTCGACCGGCTCGATTCGCGTGAGCAGACGATCATCATCCGTCGGTATGGCCTCGACCATGAGCACGAACCGCAGACCCTCAAGGAGGTCGGCTCAGCGCTGGGAGTGACGAAGGAACGCGTCCGGCAGATCGAGGCCAAGGCGATGGAGAAGCTCCGCGAAGCGGCCGCCGAGGAGGCGGTTCTGCCAGAGCTCGAGTAGGAATTCGCCCAGGAGGGTCGGGCAAGGGAGTGCTGTGGCCCGCATTCCCTTGCTTGCGCTGCGGGCTTGGATGTCACCCACTCGCATGCAAGCCCGAAGCGCGAGCGAGGGACTCGTGGCCTACCGGACGGGCTCGTCGAGCGATGCCGGCCGCACGCCGGATGGAACCGGCTGACCAGGCCCCGCCGTCATTGCCTTGCGGCTGCCAGCGCGGGGCTGGTTCGCATCCGCTTCGAGACTCTGCGGCAACTGGACGTTCGTCGCGGGCATGATGCCGCCCGGTTGCAGGCCAGTCCTCGCGGTGGCCTGCGGTCCGGCTGACTGCCCGGCCCCTCCGGTGGCGGACTGCGTGGGTGACTGGCTTGTGCCGGCCAGGAAATTATCGATCGCGGCGGCCTCGCGCAGGTGCGAGAAGTACCGCGACATCTCGATCCGCTGCTTCTTCTCGTGGATGTCGTCGTAGAGTTCGCTCCGCACCTCGGCAAAGTTCACCTTGGCTGCTTCGGTGTAGCCCTCGCACAGGATCACCATGAAGCGGTCCGCGATCTGTACGATGCCTGACAATTCGCCTGGCTTGAGCGAAAACACCTGCCGTTCGAGCGCGGGCTGACCGCCGTTCTTTTGGATCGGCGGCACCTCGCCACGAAGCGTGCGGCTGGTCGGGTCGACGGAATACTGTTCGGCGAGATCACCGATCTTGTCGGGAGTCGGATTCTGCCTCGCAAGCTGCCAGACCTCCTGCGCCCTGCGCTGGCTGTCGAGCACGATGATGCGGCACTTCGCGCGGGGGCCGAAGGTCGCCTCGAAGGCCTTGTCGAGATCCTCCTGCGTCACCGGCACCTTGCCCACGAGCTGCTTGAGCGACACCGTCGGCTGCACGATGTCTTCGATGTAATGCCGCATGGGAATCTTTTCTTCGCGTGTGACGCGATCGAACCATGCGGCCACGTCGGCCGAGCCATCCGGCTTGCGGAAACCCATGGTCTCGGCGGCCCTGGCGATCTCGGCATCGATGTCGGCCTGCGCCACGGCCCGCTTTTCGCGGGCGAGAGCCTGCTCGATCAGTCGCCGGGTGATCAGGATCTCGAGCACATCACGGCCGTGGCGTTCGACGCAGGTGGCCTGCACGTCCTGGATCGCTATCGGCTGGCCGTTCACGCGGGCTGCCACGCCCGGGTTGGCGGCCGACTTGGCCACGTCGTTCATCACGTTTTCCACGGTCGAGGCATCCTGCAGGCCGCGGAATACTTCGCCCGAGGCCGACCGGCTCTTTCGTTCGCGGAGATCCTCGAGCAGGCGGGGACGCACGTCCTCGATCTTCACGTCGGCCGGCGGCAGCCGATCCTCGCACTTGACGATGATGAACTGATCGGCCACCCGCACCACCGGCGAAATGTCACCCGGCCGCAATGAAAACACCGTCTGTTCGAAACCCGCGTCGCCGGAGTTGCGGCGGATGGGCTGCACCCAGCCGTTGGCGCTGGCGCTGCCCACATCGACGGAATGCTGTCGGGCCAGTCCCCCAAAATCATCGGGGGCAGTCAACGCCTTCACCCGCAACTGCTCCGCCTCCTTCTGGGAGCGGGCCACAATGATCCGGGCCTTGATCGCCTCGCCAAACTGGTTGTCGAACGCCTGCTGCACCTCTTCGCGCGTCGGCTCGATGCCGGCATGGGCCAGCCGCCGCAGGGCGATCATCGGCCAGACGATGTCGTCGGAATACTGCCGCGACGAGATCCCCCGTTCCTGTTCGATGAGTGTGATCCACTTGTCTCGGGGCACACTGAACCGCTTTGCCATGGCGTCGATCTCGGTATCGACGTCCTGCGGCGTGATGGCGATGCCGTGACGACCGCAGGCCTGGGAAATGATCTCGCGATTGACCATCACCTCGAGGACGGCATTGCCGTGGCGGCTCAGGCACTCCGCAGCCAGTTGGGGCTGGGTGATCTCAGACCCGTTGACCATCGCCATGATCTGGTCGGCGGTGGCACTCGCAGCGGCATTTTTGGTCGCGGCATTTTTGCCGACGGTGGTCGCAGACCCCAGTTGCGGTGTGGACCGTGGTGGTTTTGCATCGGCCTGCGGCGATCCGGAGAGACCTCGCCAGAGCAGGCAGGCCGCGATCACGAGCATCGCGCCGCCGATCTCACGGACCGGGCCGGGACGTCGATCAAGGATCACCGCGAGCCGCTCACCGAGTCGCTGCCAGAATCGTCTCATCGCACCGCCCTCCTTGGCACCTGCTGACAATCCCCGCAAAATAGGCATCCTCGCAAACCGGATCAAGGCGAGCGTTGCACCCGGGTTGCCGTGGCCTTACCCTGCCAGTGGTTTCGAAGGCCTTTGGAGGCGACGGTGCATGAATTCTTCACATCCCCCCTCCTCACGCGACCCTTCGCCAGCATCCCCACACCACCCAAAGTGCCTCGTCGTTCTCGGCCTGCTGCCTCCGGTCACCGCGGAAGACGTCAAGCAGGCGTATCTCGCCAAGGCGATGGCGATGCACCCCGACCGCGGGGGCGATCCAGCAGAGTTCGTGCTGCTTCAGAAGGCCTTCGAGGAGGCGAACGAGTTCGTGAAGTTTAAGGCAGGCAAGCTCGAATGGCTGGCCTCGAAGATCGATGCCTACTCCCAACAGCAGGATGTCGTGAGCGAGACGATCGAGCGAGGCGGCGAGGTGGAGATGGAGGAGACCGATTGGCTCCGGAAGTCGTTCGGTGAGGACTTTGGCCACGTCGCAGACAAACTGGTCTCGGTGCGTCTCCGCGGCCCCGCCGCCGACGACGCGTTCGCGATCCTCCTTGGGTTCCGGGCAGACTCGCTGAAAGACCTGGCAGTGCTCGACCTCGCCGGCGGCCGTCTCACCGACGAGGGACTCCTGCAACTGAAGGGCCTGACCAACCTGCGATCCCTCGACCTACGGGGAACAACTGTCGGCAAACTGGCCGCCGAGGTGCCGACGTGGTTCGAGCACCTGGAATTTCTGGGCCTTCCTCCCGGGGTGGTCAGTCTCTTTTCGCGAATGACCATGCCCCGCCGGGTGAAACTGGCGATCGGCCCCTCGGCGGACTAACGTCTTGAAGAGCAGGACACACAGGCCACGTCGCAGACCGCGTGGTTGGCTGATCGGCAGCGGATTCGCTCTCTGCCTGGCAGGGCTTGCCTGTTGTGTGCCGCCACCCACCCGCGCCGAGGAGACGCCCGTGCAAACCGTCGCAGCCACCGCCGAGTTCCCCACCGGAACCAACGCCGACACGATGGCGCTCTACGAGGAACGAGCCGTCAGTGTCCCCGATGGAAACACGATGGTCGAGTGCCGCTATCGCCTGCTTCGCCCTGATTCCGTCCCCGGAAAGGGACAAACCGTCGAACGGTATCCGCTCGTGCTTTTTCTCCATGGGGCAGGCGAACGCGGCAACGACAACACCAAGCAACTCAAGTATCTGCCCACGTGGCTGGCCGATCCCGCCGTGCGCCGTCGCCATCCCTGCTTCGTGCTCGCGCCGCAGTGCCGCATGGACGAACGCTGGGTGGATGTGTCCTGGGCCGACGCCAAGAGCACGCCGCAGCCCGCGGCGCCCACCGTTGACCTGGCGGCGGTGACAAAGGCGTTGGAGGAGACTCTGGTTCGGGAGGCGGTCGATCCCGCCCGCATCTATCTCACAGGCCTCTCGATGGGCGGCTATGGCACCTGGGATCTGGCGACACGGATGCCCGACCGTTTCGCCGCTATCCTGCCGGTCTGCGGTGGCGGCGACGACCGCGTTGCGGCACGCATCGCGGCGCTGCCGATCTGGTGCTTCCACGGCGACGCCGACACGGCCGTGCCGGTGGATCGGTCGCGGACCATGGTCGCCGCGGTGAAGGCGGCCGGCGGCCGTCCCATCTACTCGGAGCTAGCGGGCGTGGGACACGATTCGTGGACGCCCGCCTATCGCGATGCGTTCGTGCTCGACTGGCTCTTCAGCCAGCGAAAATAGGGACGGCGTCATTCGGGAAAAAGCCGAGTCGAGAGGTAGCGCTCGCCCAGGTCGGGCAGCACGACCACGATCATCTTGCCGGCGTTCTCCGGCCGACGCGCCACCTCCAGGGCTCCCCACGCTGCAGCCCCGCAACTGATGCCGCACATCAACCCTTCCCGCTTCGCCATCTGCCGCGCCGTTTCCATCGCGTCCTCGTCGTCGACCTTGACCACCTCGTCGATAATGTTGAGGTTGAGGATATCGGGAATGAAGCCGGCGCCGATGCCCTGGATCGTGTGACGCCCAGGCTTGATCGGCTCACCGGCGAGCTTCTGCGAGATCACTGGACTGTTGGCCGGCTCGACAGCCACGACCTTGAGGCCGGGCTTCTTGGCCTTGAGCGCCTCGCCGCAACCGGTGATCGTGCCGCCGGTGCCTACGCCGCAGACGAGGATGTCGATCTGCCCTTCGGTATCTTCCCAGATTTCCATGGCAGTCGTTCGGCGATGCACGTCAGGGTTGGCCGGGTTCTTGAATTGCTGCGGCATGAAAAACTGGCTGCTCGAGCGGTTGATCTCGTCGGCATGGCGGACCGCGCCAGGCATGCCTTCAGCGGCGGGAGTCAGCACGAGTTCGGCTCCAAGCGCCTTGAGCATCCGCCGGCGCTCGAGGCTCATGCTCTCCGGCATGGTGACCCGCAGTTTGTAGCCGCGGGCTGCGCAGACATAGGCCAGGCCGATCCCCGTGTTGCCGCT
>CAYSPN010000503.1:0-6106 GCA_964432895.1 uncultured Candidatus Kuenenia sp. | reverse complement strand
GTGTCGCGAGTGGCGAGAACGACGGCGAGCAATGCCAAGGGAATCCAGTGGGATGACGCACGAACAGTCACGCTGCAGGCTCCTGTCGCGTCTCGGTGGCTTCGCCCAATCACTTCGTTGGGGGCTTGGGGGGACGCGGGAGGCGGGACGATAGCGGCTGGCCGTCTCCGGTGCCAGAGCGTTTGCCTGCCCAGAAAGACGGGAAAGATGCGGGGGTGATAGATTCGGTCGTGCCACGAGGAGCCCGGGCTGGGCTCCTTTGGTCAGGTCGTGTTCAAGATCAGCTGGAAAGGTTGGATGGCATGGTGCGGCGTGATGCATTCCTGCGGACGGTCGCGATCGGGGTGGTGGTGTCCACCTGGCTGGCGGCCCTAGTGCTGCCGCCGGTGATGCTGTGGCGGGCCCGCGCCGGATGGCTCGAGCAACTGGATCGCCCCGAAGCACAGTCGCACTGGGATGCCTTTCGGCGCGACATGCGGCAGCAGTCGGATCGCGACGGGCCGGTGCAGCGAAAAGTTCCCAAGAGCGCTGAGCCCCCCGCGCGGGTCTGGCTGCGGGATTATTTCCGGCTGGCCGTGGTGGCGTGGGTGCTGTTCGTGGGTGTGCTGGGCGGCTTCTTCTCCCTGCTCATAGCGGGAGTGCTTCGCGGGTCAGCAGAACGAGTCAGCAGCGGGAGGGAAGGTGCCGCGTCACGTACCCAGAAATCACGTACCCAGGAATCACGTGCCCAGGAATCACTTGCCCAGCACGAGGCCTGCCGTCAGGGCAACGACGAGAAACAGCACGAGCGTGATGCCGATGACACCGAGTAAGGAAAACACGGCTGGCGACCTGAAGAGGGATGAATGCCCGATCGGTTCCGCAACCGATTCTGCGACTCCTGGATCGTAAACAGCACCGCCGGTGCGAACAAGGCGGGCTTGTTCGCACCGGCAGCCTGACTCACGGGCGGCCCGCGCCCCTGACATATCGGGCCCCCCGTCGAGAGTCAGCTAGTCCAGCCGCGGCCGGCGGAATATCTCATCGGCAACCGTACGCTGGGCTGCACGGCCGACATCGTCGAGCGTGCGACGCTGGCCCACGGTATGCCACGGCGTCACGTCGGCAAGTTCAGGCATCAGTTCCAGAATCTGTTCGATCAACATCGACACCATGCGTGCTGTCGTGGTGTCGTGCGCACGCTCGCGGATCGCCGCAGCCGTCTTCATCAACTTCACCATGCGTGATCGCTGCAGCACTGGTCCTGAAAGCTGCCCTTCGCCCTCGACGAGCAGTTCGGCAACCGGCACCTCCAAAACCTCCTGCCACTGCATGAGGTCCGAAAGCCGCAGGTCGCAGTCTGGCTGCTCCTGCCGGCGAACCACCGCCAGTGGCACGCCGAGCCGCCGCGACACATTGCGGAGCGTCACGCCCTGGAGTCGCCGCACCTCGGCGACACGGTGCAGTTGCCGATGCCGGCGGTGCGAGGCACGCAGGTCGGCGTCGCCGCCCTCCTCCGCGGCGCGAACCGCGTCGGAGTGTTCGGTGTCGGCGACGGCCAGCGGATCGTCGAGCATGTCGTCCGCATCGTCGTCGTAGTCATTCCGGCATCCGTTCCGGCAATCAACAGTGGCCATGGTGGTATCCCTCTGCAAATGAACTGGGAGCAGTCTGCGCCCCCGGATTCCCGTTCCGACCGCGGGTTTTTGTGTTGTCGTAGCGGTGCATTCCCATACGCAGCATCCCCCCGGAGCGTTCGCGCGGCGGGGAAAAGTTTCTTGGAAAAGACGGAGCGGAGCATGGGGTAGTCTGTTTCCAGACGCCGCCGCCACATCCCAGGCCCAAACCCCACACCCAACCCCGGCTCAGGTCCCGGTCCACATACGGAGCAACCGCTCATGAATCAGCAGGACACGCCAGAACCTCATCAGGTCCTCCAGCCCAGTACGGTCGACTCCGCCGTCCCCGTGCCCAGGGGGTACGCTGCCCTGCGGCAGAGCCTGGTCTGGGGAGACCTCGGCCGGCGATCTGTGCTGACGGCCCGGGGACCCGATGCCGTCCGGTTCATGGACAACTTCACGACGGCCGCGGTTTCCACGTTGGCCGTAGGCGCGGGGACGGAGGGCTTCTTCGCCGATGCCCGTGGATGGGTGCTCGCGTTGACGAACATCCTGCGCACCGCAGACGGCATCTGGGTCGATGCGCCGCCGGGAATCGCCGCCGGCCTGCGCGAGCATTTGGACCGTTATCACATCCGCGAGCGACTCGAATTGAAGGACGAGTCAGACTCCTACAGGCATCTCGTCATCGCGGGCCCGCAGGCCGAGGCATGGCTGGCGGCGCGGTGCAGTGTTCAGCCGCCTGAGTCACCGCTCCAACACGGGCGCGGCCTCTTGGGCGATGTGCCCGTGGCGATCGTACGGGTCGATTGGTATGGCCCGGTGGGATTTGTCGTGCAGGTGGAGGCGGCCAACCACGAACGGTTGATGGCCTGGCTGGATTTCCAGGGCGTGCCTCGGGCGGTGCCGACAGCATGGGAGACCGCCCGCATCGAGACTGGCGTTCCCGAGCCTGTCGATCTTCCGGAGAAGACGCTGCCGCAGGAACTGGGCCGCGACCAGCGGGCGATCTCGTTCACCAAGGGCTGTTACCTCGGCCAGGAGACCGTGGCACGCATCGATGCTTTGGGGCACGTCAATCGTCGGTTCGTGGCGGTTGCCATCGATGGCGATTGGCACCATGACCGCCCTCCCCGAGCCAATGCCGACATGGTCGTGCGTTGTGGTGATGAGATCGTCGGCCAGCTCACATCGGTCTGCTTCTCACCCCTGCTCGGGTGCGGTCTCGGCCTCGGCCTGCTCCAGGCGAAGGCCGTCGATGCCGCACGGTCGCTTGAGGTAGGCGGGGCAGCTGCCCGCGTGGTGTCGTTGCCGCTGGAGACGCTGGCATCGTGCCAGCGGTTCGATGAGTCACCGCGGCAGACTGGGCAGGTGGACGACGCTTCGCTGGAAACTGGCGAAGTGCTGTTGGAGACGAAACGGTTCCGCGTCGTGCGGGTGACGGAGTCGTGCACGGATGGCAGTCGACGCGAGCGAGAGGTCGTGCGGCATCCGGGCAGCGTGGTGGTCGTGCCGTTGGTGTCGCCGCGCGAGATTTGTCTCGTGGAGGTGGTTCGCGTCGCCGTCGGCAGGACGCTTTTGGAACTCCCCGCCGGCACGCTCGACCGGGTGGAATCGTTGGAAGAGGCTGCGCGGCGAGAGCTCGCGGAGGAAACCGGCTATCGTGCCGGTCGGATCGTATCGGTAGGAGCGATGTGGATGTCGCCCGGGATTCTCCGGGAGCGGATGCACCTCTTCGTGGCCGAGGACCTGGTCGCGGGCCCGCAGGCGCTCGAGCCCGGGGAGCAGATCCGCACCCGTGTGGTCACGTGGGACGAGGCGATCGCGATGTGCCTCGATGGCCGGATCGACGATGCCAAGACGATCGCCGGATTGCTGCTCACCGCAGCCCGACGCCGTTAGGCGGGCCGGCCGGGGGGAATAGCCGATGCTGGAGCGGCCGACGGCTTGCGGTCGAGCAGGAACAGCATCCCACCGATCAGGCCTGTGATGATCGTCGCGAGGAACCATAGCAGGCCGATGGCCACGGCGGCATCGGTCGGCACGCCGGCGGGCTTGAGCATCAGCGCGAGCCCCCCCTCGCGAACGCCCACGCCATTGATGCTCACGGGCACCACCATCGCGAGCGCTACCAGCGGCACCACTGCGAACCACACCGACAGCGGCAGCGACACGCCCAGCGCCCGGGCGATCAACGCCACGGCCAGTGAGCCTCCCATCTGGACGAGCATGCTCCAACCGACTGCCTGCGTCATCAGGCTGGGCCGCAATTTGTATGGCAGCAGCTGGGCGATGAAGTGTCGGGCCGCGTGCTGTTCCGGGATCATGTCGAGGAGGCGATCGAGCGATCCGACCACCAGCCAGAACATCAGCAGCGCCGCCCCCAGCAAGACGGTTCCGACGGTGAGCATGGCGGGCATGCCTAATGCCCATTCCTTCGCGAGCAGGGCGGTTCCTGCCAGGACCCCAAGCGCGGCCAATCCCGTGAGCCGGTCGGCGAGAACGGTGCAGCCGGCCAGCAGGCGACTCGGGGTCGAGTCGGCGAGCCGGTAGGCCTTGACCACGTCGCCGCCGATCGACGATGGCAGGCAGAGGTTGAAGAACAGACCCTCGAAAAATCGCCACAGGAAGGTTGTCACGGGAAAGGGAAAGCCGATTGGCCGCGCGAGCGCAGCCCAGCGAATCGCAGCGAGCACTTGCACGAGCACGCCGACCAAGAATCCCGCGAACCACCAGCGCCAGTCGCAGTGGCCCAGAAGGTCCAGAAGTTTGCGCCACTCGAGCCCGCGCAGCACCACGGCCATCAGGGCGACTGTGGCCGCCAATCGAAGCACCAGCGTGAGCCAGCCCGGCAGCCGGCGGGAAGGCTGCGACTCCGAGGCGTTGGCGGAAGCGGGGTCCATGCTGATTGACAGGCTGGGGGGGTTGTGCGGACTGGGATGGGCGTCACGGCCATCCGATCACGCGGATCATGCCACCCCGGACCGTCGGTGTCACGGCCAATCCGCCGGCAGCGATGGTCGTCGATGCTCGTTCAAGGCCACTGCCGCTCCCAGTTTCGCCCCCCTCGCGATTGCGTCCGCACCGGTGGCATGAAACCGCCTTCCGCGTCGGGTACAGTAAAAGCTCCGTTGATTTTCGAAACGCCTGGGCCTTGACCATGCCGGTGCCCGTTCTGCCTTTGAAAAGGCTAGCCGATCCCCTGCCAGCCGCGGCTGAGTCTGTGGTCCGGGGCGCGGGGCGGGTGTTCCCCGATGACGGCTCGCTCTGGGAGTCGATCAGGCTACGGTACCTCGCTCTGGCCGAGGATCTCGCACTCCCGGAACAGCGGTGGCCGCTGGTGCTGGTGGCAGCCCTGACCACGCTGCTGATGTTCAGCTACTGGCCGGGCCTGCTGAGCGCGAAGGCGGCCTGGAACAACCCACAGTATTCCCACGGCTGGATTGTGCCGCTGTTTTCGGTGGCGATTCTATTCTGGTGGCGTCAGCCGGTGGCTCCGGTGAGCGTCTCGGCGCACCTCGCCGGACTGGGGTTGCTGGTCGCAAGTCTTGCCCTGCGGCTCTGTGTGGCCCGCTATCGAATCATCACCGTCGACATGTATACCTTCGTGCCGGCAGTGGCGGGTGTCGTGTTGCTGGGGGGCGGCTGGAGCATGTTTCGTTGGGCATGGGCACCGATCGCCTTCCTGATCTTCATGTACCCCCTGCCCGACGAGGCCACGCGGTATCTGCTGGGGCCTCTGCAGACGATGGCCACCATGGTGAGCACCTACGCGATCCAGACGCTGGGGATCGATGCCATTCGGGAGGGCAACCAGATCGTCGTCGGCGAGATGCACCTTGGCGTCGTGGATGCCTGCAGCGGTCTGCGGATGCTCACGATCTTTATCGCCCTCTCCGTGGCGATTGTCATGCTCGGCGATCTGGAGTGGTACGAAAGCCTGGTCATTCTCGCCAGCGCCATTCCGATCGCGTTGGCAGTCAACGCGATCCGCATCACGTTGACCGGCGTGATGTACACGATCGATCCGGCGATTGCTGAAAAAATATTCCACGACTGGGCGGGCTACTTCATGATGCCGCTCGCTCTGGGAATGCTCTATGTCGTGCAACAACTGCTGTCCAAAATATTTGTGCCGGAAACGGCATGGCTGGCGCCTGTCATCCCGCTGGGAACGACGGTCGACGGCGGCAGCCGACATCGACCGGGTGGGCGAACAGCGGTCGGCCCGGTGTTTCAGGCCGGGATTCGCCCTTTGGGGCGGAAGGCCGACGCTGTCGGCCATGGAGACGATACGACAGGGTAGACTCTGGATGTGTCGGAGTAGGGTGTGACGGCGGCGGCGCTGTCGTGACGCGTGGCGGACGTGCCACGGCGTCGCGGCGGCGTGGTGCTTCAGCACTGGCGAATAGGCCATATGAGCGATCCCACCACAGTCATGGACGAGCAAACGGCCTCGGCAAGGGCGTCGGCGGGGACGCTTGTCGTCCGCGACGGCAGGGATGGTG
>CAYSPN010000502.1:0-2931 GCA_964432895.1 uncultured Candidatus Kuenenia sp. | reverse complement strand
TTTCAATGAACCGAACGGCCGAGGTGGCGACCTGCCGCTTGGAGAGCCGCGGGCCCGGGCCGTGGTACACCATTGATTCATCGATCCCATACTCCTTCATCGCCGGGGCGCCGGGCAGATCACCGCTCCCCATGTGCCACTTGCCAACATGGGCGGTGCGGTAGCCGGCCGACTGCAGGAATCGGGGGAGTGTGGGGGCCTGCGGATCGAGCCAGTCGGCCATGCCCTGTGCGCGGTTGGTCTCCGGTGATCCAAAGGCGGTGTAGATGCAGTAGTGTGATGGAAACCGCCCGGTCATCGCTGCCGCTCGACTCGGTGAACACACGGGACTGAGCACGTTGAACTGATGGAAGTCGATCCCTTCCCGCGCGAGGCGGTCGAGGTTGGGTGTCTCGAGCCAGGAAGTGCCGTGGCAGGCGATGTCTCCCCAGCCCATGTCGTCGGCGTAGATGAAGACGATGTTGGGGGGCGTGGCGGCTGGGGGTGCATCGGCCGCGAGGAGAGCGGAGATCGGGGTGAGCAGGAGGGCGGTGTACGCGGCAAGGCTCACGACACAGGCAAGCGAACGGCACGACGGCCGAAAAAGGACCATGGATTCACCCTCGATGGAAGCTCGCCTGCGGCGGCCATGTGCTCGACCCACCTCAGTATTTGATCACACGAGCCGCTATTCCATCACGTATTCACAGGATGCGTGTCGCACAACAGATGCGACTGGGGCGATGTCCCCGGGAACTGAATCCCTCGAAAAGGGACTCGCGCCGTCATTACACTTGCGAGCGAAGGCTCGACCATCCTGTGAAACGCTGCGCGGTCTGGCGGCCCAGGCAGGTCACCCGCCGGCACCGCGGCCGGTCGGCAGGATTCCCCGTCGATACCCGACGCTCACCGCCGCCGGCGCATTGGCGACGTTGAGCTTGGCATAAATGTGTGACACATGCGTGTCGACCGTGGCATAGCCAATGCCGAGACGTATGGCGATCTCCTTCTTGACGAGCCCCTCGGCGAGTAGCACGAGGATCTCCCGCTCGCGATCGGTGAGCACTGGTGGCGGCGATGGCCTCGCTGGCTGCATTGCGTCGAGGATGAAGCGGGCGACATGCTTGTCGAGCGAGGCGCCACCGGCCGCCACCATGCGGATGCCAGTGGCGATTTCGTCGAGCGTGGCACTCTTGAGGAGATAGCCCGCTACGCCGCAGGCGATGGCCCGGTAGATATCCTCGGGATCGTCGGATTGTGAAAGCACGATGATTTTCACGGAGGGCGCGATCTCGCGAAACAGCGGGATCGCCTCCAGACCCGCCATCCCGGGCAGCCGCAGGTCGAGCAGGAGAATGTCGGGCCGGTCGTCGGCCGCCTGCTGCGACAGGCTCCGCAGGGCGACCTCTGTCGTGCCAAACGAGCCGACAAGCTTCATGTCGGGTTGGTCGTCGATGGCCAGGGTGATGACACGTCGATACTCGGCGTTGTCTTCCACCAGCATGATCTGCATCGGGCGGGAGCGAGTGTTCATGACGCGATCCATGAAGAAGGTTTCCACCACGGTTTCGTCCGCATGCTCAGTTCGATCCGCGCGCCGCCGTCGGGGGCATGGCCTGCCGTCACGCGCGCTCGCAGGAGCCGTGCGCGGCGGCGGAGTGAGGCTGGCACGCGACGGCCGCCGTTCCGGCCGTCGGCGCCCGTAGCAAGACCGTGGCCATTGTCCATCACGGTCAGGTGCAGACCACCGGGCGTCGCCACGAGCCGCGTCGTCACCCGGGTCGCCCCGGAGTGGCGGATGATGTTCGCCAGGCACTCCTTGTAGAACAGGGTGATTCCGATCTGCTGCCGTTGAGGAAGTCGCGCAAGCAGATGTTCCTGCTCGATATCCAGGCGATGGTCAATATCGGCCAGAAGCCGCGTCGACGTGCGATGCATGTCGGCCGCCAGCCCCGCGTAGAGTCCGCGGGATTCGAGCAGGTTCACGCACGATCGGGCCGCCACGCCGCTGCGTTCGGTGAGAGACCGCATCTGGTCGAGGAGCAGCCGCAGTTTCCCGACCTTGTCGTGATTGGCCTTCGCCAGATCGCCGTACAGGGCGATGGCGTGAAGGTTGGCCCCGAGTTCATCATGCAGGTCGGCCGCGATCTGTTCTCGCGTTCTGGCGATCGCCCGCTGCCGTAATAGCATCTCGGCCACGACCGAAAGCGCTACGAGTCCTCCGAGCACGACGGCCAAGCCGCCAAGCCAGCGGACGAGCACGGCCTGCCGCTGGTAGCCGGCCTGGGTGACCGCCTCGACGGCCGGACGCTCGACCTCCAGATCGTGTCGCTCTGAAAGTTCTTTGAGCCACTGTCGGATCGGCAGGATCGTGCCGTAAAAGTTGCGGCCGTCGGTGATGGCGACCAGCGGCCTGGCGAGTGGCTTACCGTCTCGCCCGCCGCCGTGCATCACGACCGGGCAGCCACGGGCCACATTGCATCCCGAGGCAAAACACTCCGCCTCCGCGATACCAAACAACGGGTTGCCCTGCATCATCGGCGTCCAGGGCTCGGTGATAGTGAACCGCACGAATCGGGCCGCAGTTTCCGGAAACGAGCGGACGATGATCGGACCGGCATCAAGAATCGATTCCCGCCGATAGTCGCTCAGGACAGTCGCATCGGAGAAATCGGCCTGTTGTGCCGCTTCGATGAGCATCCGCTGCGGGATGCCGAAATCGCTTTGATGGGCCTGTGGCACGTTGTCACTGATGCCGATGGCATGGAGGTGGATTCGGCTGACGTGTCGCACATCCCCGAGATCGATGGTGAGCGAGAGCGGCTCTTCACCGGACAACTGGAGGATAAAGTCGACGCCCTGATCGCCGCCGGCGGCATCCATCAGGTAGGGCACAAATCCGTCCACCAGAAAACGCGAGTGCCGGGCGGCGTGCTCCTGATTGAGATTCGA
>CAYSPN010000501.1:0-4090 GCA_964432895.1 uncultured Candidatus Kuenenia sp. | reverse complement strand
GGATATGAGCAAGGGACATGCACGTTGTGAAACGTGGCAGCGTCAGGTGACGATCGATTCCGCGGCGGCCAGCCGTTCCCTCGCCATCGTTGCCCACGGGCTCTCCGGCGCGAGCGACAGGAAGGTCCGCAGATGACGCTGGGATTCGACCCCCCGGCCTACGTCGTGCAGCACGCCGGCCATGTGCCAGTGGGCGTCGGCATAGTCGGGCTGCTGGCGGAGCACGCCGTCGAGAGCGGCGAGTGCCAGTTCGTGCTCGCCCAGTTCTGCCAGCACGCAGCCCAGGCTCGACCGTGCCTCGAGATGATCGGCGTCGAGCTCCACGGCGGCGTAATACCGCTCCCGGGCGGCGGTCAGGTCGCCCGCGCGATAGAGAAGCTCGGCAAGCATGAAGACGACCTGGGCCGTCGGCCCCTGGGCCTGCAGCACTGCCCGCAGTGCCTCGGCGGCCTCGGAGAGCGCGCCCGCGGCCTCCAGATCAGCGGCGAGGTCGAGCAGGTCGGCGACGGAAGCCGGGTCGTGTAGGTCGTCGGCGTGGGTTTCATCCGCGGTGAGACTGACCGAGATGGAAAGCGTCGCGACGCTCGGCAGCGCCGTCGGCTTGGCAGCGTCAGGCGTCAGGCCGTGCGTGTAGAAGCCCAACTGGAGCTGGCCACCGGCGCCCACGAGAAGATCATCCCGGAGAATGCTCAGCCGCCGTCCGTCGGCCACGATCCGCTCCGCCATGCGGGCCGCATCGGCGGCACCTCCCGGCGAGAGTGCGGCGAGCTTCGTGTCGATGTCGCGCAGGGATAGCCCCGCCTCCAGCAGCCGCACGAGCTGTCGGCCAACGACGAGCTGCGGAAACTCGAACCACTCGATCGATCCCGATCGCCGTGCCGGTTCGAGCAGCCCACCCCGCCGCCAGTGACGCACTGCCGCCCGCGGCACGCGGAGCACGTCGGCCATCATCGCCACGGTGTAGAGCCGGCTCACGCCGGGGTGATCGTCCTCGAAGAGCGGAGTCGACCGGGGCGATGCGGAACGCCGACCGCGGCGCGGTGCCGCGTCGGTGCCGGCATGCCTGCCGCGCGACTGCTGAGACGGGTCATCCGTGACATGGGTGGACATGGCGGTATCCTTGCTCGAGTCGCAAGACTCTATCCGACGACGCGACTGCGTCCAAACGGTCCGACGCAAGTGCCGGCCGCCAGCGACGGCCGATGGTGGCAAACCGCGCAGACGGTACGATGCAGCGGTCCGCGTGCTGCAAGCGTCTCGGTTTTGATCGCACCCCGGAGATCACCTCTATGTCCACGCTGAATTCGATCGTGTTCATCGTGTGTATTGCGACGGCCGTCGTACCGTCGCTGGCCGGGCGTCATGCCATCGCCGCACCTCCGGCGGCCGTGCAGGCCGAGCCGACGAATGCCGAGGAGGCGGCACAGAAGAAGAAGGCGGCCGAGGCGACGATCGCAGCGAAATACCATGCGTTGGTCGCGACGCTCTCTTCCGAGGAGCAGGCTTGGGAGAAAGTGCTCCAGCAGCATCTCGGCAGCTTCTACCTCCCGCACCATCAGGCGGACAAGGTGGCGGGAAGGAGCAACGCCTGGGATTTCGTGAAGGACGATCCCGCTCTGCCGCGGGTGCTCCTGATCGGTGACTCGGTCTCGCGCGGCTACACGGCCGCCGTTCGCACGGCGCTCGCCGGCAAGGCCAACGTGCACCGGGCGCCCGCCAACTGCGGTCCCACGGCCAGCGGCATCAAGAACATCGAGGCGTGGCTCACCGATCATCCCGGCGGCGAGAAGTGGGATGTGATCCACTTCAACTTCGGCATTCACGACCGCGGCACGCCCGTGGCCGACTACACGGCGAGGCTCGAGCAACTCGTGCAGCGGATGAAGCAGACCGGCGCCAAGCTCGTCTGGGCGAGCACCACGCCGATTCCGGACAACCCTGAGGCAAAGCAGGCCGCCGCGTCGATCGTGGAGCGCAATGCCGCCGCCGCCGAGGTGATGCAGAAGCACGGCGTGGCGATCGACGATCTCTTCGGCTTCATCTCGCCGCGTCTGGCCGAGGCCCAGCTGCCGAAGGACGTCCACTTCAACGCCAAAGGCTACGACCTGCTCGGACAAAAAGTGGCCGAGTCGGTCGCGGATGCTCTGAAATAGCCTGCTGGAACTCAGCGGGCCGGGGAGGCGTGCTTGAGGATGAAGTCGACGATGGGGGTCGGGTCGTCGAGGCCGTGGGGATGGTGGCCGCAGTCGGGCTTGTGGATGAACTCGATCGTGCCGCCGAGCTGCCGGTAGCGTTCCTCGATCAAGAGGCCGTTCTCCGCGGGCGGCACCACGTCGTCGACGTCGCCAACCACATGCACAAGCGCGATGCCCGCCTTCGCGAGCGTCGGCAGCGTGTCGATCGGATTGCCGCGGTAGGCGAGGGCCGCCGCTTCGTCGGGGAAGTGATAGGCCTCGAGGCATGCCGCCCAATCCTTGGGGCTGCCCTTGCCCTTTCCCTTGCCGCCCGGCCAGCTCTTGAAATCGCAGACCGCAGCATCGCCGTAGATCACCGACACCTTGTCGGGATGGTCGGCTGCGAAGCGGTGGGCGTAGAGGCCGCCCCGGCTGAGTCCGATCAGCGCCGGCTTCGCGGCCAGGCCGCGGCGGACCAGCTCAGCGTGGAAGGCAGCGAGCTTGGCGACCGCGTCGGGGCAGCCGAATGAGTTGCCCACGTCGAGGAACGCATGGTGGAAGCCGGCGGTGACGAGCTGCGGCGCGGCGCACCGCTCCGTGAAGGCGTCGGGAAACATCATGCACCAGCTCCACGGATTGCCGGCCAGCGGCGTCTCGGGCTCGACGACCCAGGCAGGCTTGCCCTCGAACAGAAAGCGGTGCCGCACGTGGCCGTGCCAGCGGTCGATCGTCTCACCGGGAAAGGCGAGTTCGGCCGCTCTGCCGTTCGCAGGGCAGAGGCATGCGAGGAGGCCAAAGACAAGAAGCAGACAACGCACTGGAGTCTCCGCTAAGGGCAGTTCGATGGGGCGTCCGTGACGGTAGCACCTGGATCACCGGGAGTCGAATTCGTCGTGTGATTCACCGGCGGCACGGAGGCGATCCAGCCTTCCAGCGGATCGAGGTCGGCCGGCAGCCCATACTCCGGCAGCGTCGCGGCATGGCCTGCCTGCAGACCACAGATTACGGCATCGAGCAGGTCGCCGCTGCCGTCGGCGAGCAGCCTTCGACTCCATGCGGGTGTGATCGCGAGCCGGATGTCGAGCCCGGCCGTGCCAGCGACGAGCGCCTGGAGGATGGTCCGCCGGTTGGCGGCACGCTCGGGCGTCTGGTTCGCTGCGGCGTCGCTCTTATAGGACGTGCGGCAGACCTTCCGCGCGGTGAACCCCGGATACGCCTCCAGGGCAATGCGGGCTTGGGTGGCGATGCGGTCGTCTGAGTTGGTGGCGCCATGACGGTGCGCCGGAAACACGAGCCCTGCATCGAGCATCCGCCCAACGCCGGCGTGCATCATCCAGGCGACCGGTGGGTTGGTCCAACGCATCGCCGGGCTCGAGCCAGCGGGCTTGTCGGCCCGCCGCCAGGCAAACTTGTCGCCGCTGGGCCGGGCATCACACCAGCGCTTGAAGGTGTCGCGGAGTGAGTCCCGCAGCTGCGAGCAGTAGAACGGCACGAACGTCGGCCAGTCGGTGGGCCAGCCCTCGTGCTCGATGAGCGGCCGCGGTTGGCCGAACGGCAGATCGAACCCGCCAAGCCAAGGCCCGCTCTCCTGCAGAAAGGCCTCGTATTCCCTCAGGCTGACGAGTCCGCGGATCTCGTCGAGTTGATAGATCGGCACCCGCTCGCCGCTGCTCCACCGGCCCACGGCCACGGTGATCGGCTTTCTCGGTGTCGGCGCCGACGTGAAGTCCACGCCCAGGAGCCGGCGAACATCGGCAGGTGAGGGCTGCGACCGGCTCACTGCGGAACGGGCCGGCTTCAGGTGGTGTGCCCATCGGTCGGCGGAACGATCCGCAGCAGGCGGCCGGCGGTTTCCGATGCCGGCACGTCCTTGAGACTAGCCGCCGGAGGGGCCGGCTCAACAGCGGGGCCCAACT
>CAYSPN010000500.1:0-4135 GCA_964432895.1 uncultured Candidatus Kuenenia sp. | reverse complement strand
CCGATTCTGCTCGTCGTGAACGTGCCTGCCCGCGTGATCGCGCTGCCGCTCTCAGGCGAATCCTGGAGCCTCGTGGCAGCTACTCTCATCGCCGCGGCGGCGTCGCTCGTGATCTCGCGGCTCGTCTTCCAGGCAGCGCTGGCGAAATACCGCAGCGCGAGCAGTTAGCTTCACGCGAAACATGGCATCCTGCCGACCTTGCCTTCGCGGGCCTGGCGCTGGCGGTACGACGTATCCGTGAGGGGCTGCCCATGTCCCGAGAGCCGGCGTTGCTGACCAGCGGAGGCAGGATGCCGGAGCGCAGTCAGCATCGAGTGAGCGAAGGCCATGGATGGCCGTAGCGAACGTCCGGCGACGGGGCATGGGCAGCCCCGAACCGTAGCTGGGTCGGGAATCCGTCCCCGGCGGGGCGTGCAAGTCGCCGCCCCTATTCACGTCGGTCCTCCCGACTAAACTCTGGAGTTCACCTGTACCGGGAGGCTCCTCATGCCGCTGCAACTCGCCTTCAGTTCCAATGCCTATCTCGACGTGCCCGTCGAGCAGGCGATCCAGCGGATTGCCGGGTTCGGCTACCGGGGCATCGAGCTGCTCGCCGACGTGCCGCATGCCTGGCCCGCCGGCCTCTTGCCGGTGCAGAAGGAGGCGATCCGCAAGGCGCTCGAAAAGAACAACCTCACGATCTCGAACATCAATGCCTTCATGATGAACGCGATCGCCGACCCCCGTCAGCCCTACTGGCATCCGGGGTGGACCGATCCCGACCGGCACTACCGGGCCATCCGCCGCGAACACACGAAGCGGGCTCTCCGGCTGGCCGCCGAACTTGGCGCGCCGGCGATCTCCACCGAGCCAGGGGGGGAACTGGCGGAGGGGCAGAGCCGCGCCGCCGCGACCGATATTTTCTACGACGAGATCATGCCCTGCCTCGACGTGGCCGCCGAGTGCGGCGTGACGCTCCTGATCGAGCCGGAGCCGGGCCTGCTGATCGAGAAGTTCGACCAGTACCTGGAGTTTGCCGAACGGGTCGACCACCCGTCGCTGGGCCTCAATTTCGACATCGGCCACGCCTACTGCGTGAGCGAGGATCCGGCTGAGTGGGTGCCCCGCATGAAGGAGCACACGCGGCACTACCACTTCGAGGACATCGCGGCGACCCGCGTGCATCATCACCTCGTGCCTGGAGAAGGGGCGATCGACTTTGCCGGCGTGTTCAAGGCGATCGCCACGCACACGCCCGAGATGTGGATCACGGTCGAGCTCTACCCGTATCGCGCTCAGCCCGACGAGGCCGCCCGAGCCGCCCGAGCCTATCTGCTCAAGCAGGCGGCTGCGGCTGCCGTGACCATTTCCTGAACGCCACCCGCGCACGACCCCACATGCTCGCATCTCTGCTCGCCTGGGTGAGGCTCTTCCGGTTGCCCAACCACGCCACGGCGGTGGCCGACGTGCTCGCCGGCTACTTGATCGTGTCGCAGGCACGGTCGATCGACTGGCCGTCGCCAGCCCTCTGGTGGGCGATCCTCGCGTCGCTGGGATTCTACGCGGCGGGCATGGTGCTCAATGACGTCTTCGACCTGGCCATCGACCGTGAGGAGCGACCGGGGCGGCCGTTGCCGAGCGGGCAGATCGGCGTGCGGGCTGCTGCCGCAGCCGGCAATATCCTGATGGCGATCGGCAGCGCCGCCGCCTGCGCCGCCGCGTTTGCGGCACAGAACCCATGGCCGGCCCTCGTCGGTGCCCTGCTCACCGCCGCGGTCTGGACCTACAACCGCCACGCCAAGGCGACGAGTCTCGGCCCGGCCGTGATGGGCAGCTGCCGGTCCCTGAACTGGCTGCTCGGCATGACCGCTGCCGGCGGGCCGCATGGGCCGCACCAGTGGCTGCTCCCCATAGGCATGGGCGTCTACGTGATGGGCATCACGGTCTATGCCCGCGACGAGGCCGAGGAGAGTCGGGGCGAGACACTCGCAGCCGGCACGCTCATCATGCTCGTCGGCCTGGCCACCGCCGGTCTCTCCCCCTGGCTGGCGGCCCGCGCCGGCGAGGCCGGAGTCTGGCTCATGGGCGCGAAGCTCTCAAACTGGCTTGTGCTCTGGGGCATGCTGACGGCGTCGGTCCTGCTGCGGGCGGTGCTCGGCATCTTCGACCCGACGAGCGGTCGCGTGCAGCAGGCGGTGGGCAATGCGATCATGGCGATCATCACGCTCGACGCCGTCCTCGTGCTGGCCACCTGTGGTGAGCCGTGGTCGATCGTCGTGCTCCTTTTGCTCGTTCCCTTTCTCGTGGGCCGCCGGTTCGTCAGCCCCACCTGAAGCCTGTTCCCCCTTAGGCCTGACCCCCGGCCCACCCTCCATGCTGCTCGGCTCCAGCACCAACAGCATCGGCGACGTCGATCCGCTCGACGCGATCCCCATGCTTCGCGAGATGGGCTATCGGTCGCTCGCGATCACGCTCGACCACCACACCATTGATCCCTACGCCGACGATCTCCCCGCGAGGATTCCCCGCTGGCGCGAGGCCCTCGCCCGCTCACGCATGACCTGCGTGATCGAAACCGGCGCCCGCCATCTGCTCCACCCCATACGCAAACACGAGCCGACGCTCGTGACGGCCGACCGTGAAGGCCGGGAACGGCGGGCTGATTTTCTCCGTCGGGCCATCGACATCGCCGTCGACCTCGGGGCGGCCTGCGTCTCGCTCTGGTCGGGCGTGGTCCGCGACTCGGCCGACGAGTCATCGATCTGGAGCCGGCTCATGGGCAGCCTTGCTCCCGTGCTCGACCATGCCGCGGCCCGGCGGATCCCGCTGGGATTCGAACCCGAGCCGGGGATGGCGATCGACACGCTGGCCCGCTACGGCCAGTTGTGTGAGCGGCTGGGCAGGCCAGACCACCTCCGGCTCACCGTCGACATCGGCCACATGGAATGCATGGGAGAGTGGCCGATGGCCGACGTGCTGAAGCCTTGGGCCCACCGCGTTATCAACGTCCATGTCGACGACATGCTCGCCTGCCGCCACGAGCACCTGCCTCTGGGCACCGGCGACGTCGACTTTCCGCCAGTCCTCGCTGCCCTCGCTGCCGGCGGTTACACGGGCGGCCTGCACATCGAACTACCACGGCAGGCCCACTGCTGGGTGGAGACCGCCCGTCAATCCGCCGCCTTTCTCACGCCACTGCTTTCCAAGCTTTCTCCTCAGGAGCCTTCTCGATGAGTTCTCCACAGCCGTCCCTGCAAACGCCCGCCGTTCACGTGCTCCTGCTCTCGATTCCCGGACTGCGGCAGGAGGATCTGTCGCGGATGCCGACCCTCGAGTCCCTTGCCGCAGCGGGCTGCTGCGTGCCGCTCGATCCTGGATTTCCGGCGGTCACCTGTCCCGTGCAGGCCACGCTCACGACCGGCGCATCGCCTGCCGGCCACGGGATCGTCGCCAACGGCCTCTACGATCGCGGCACGCACCATCTCGAGATGTGGATCAGCCCCGATGGCGTGCACCGCGCACCGCGGTTCTGGGACCGGCTCAAATCGGTCCGGCCGGAGCTGCGGACGGCGGCCTGGTTTTTGCTGCAGTCGAAGCACGCCACCGCCGATCTCGTCTGCCTGCCGGCACCGAAGCACAATCCCGATGGCACCGAGACGATGTGGTGCCACACGAACCCGGAGCCGCTCTATGCCACGCTCCGCGAGAAGCTCGGGGATTTTCCGCTGCATAAATTCTGGGGCCCCATCGCGGGGATCGAGTCATCGCAGTGGATCGCGAGGAGCTTCCTCGAGGCCTCGCGCGACAATCCACCGCATTTCGCAACCGTCTACCTGCCGCATCTCGACTACGCGGCGCAGCGGAGCGGCCCCGACAGCCCGCCGGCCCATGCGGCCTGCGGCGAACTCGATGCCGAGATTGCGAAGCTGATCGACGGCTTCGGGGCGATCGTCGGCCGCGACCGGCTCACGGTGCTCGTGGTGGGCGAATATCGGATCCGACCGGTGTCGCACACGCTCTTTCCCAATCGCGTGCTCCGCGAGGCCGGCCTGCTGGCCGTTACGGAAACAGCCGAGGGTGAACTGCTCGACATCCAAGGCAGCCGGGCCTGGGCCTTAGCTGACCACCAAGTGAGCCATGTCTATCTTCAAGACGG
>CAYSPN010000499.1:0-4085 GCA_964432895.1 uncultured Candidatus Kuenenia sp. | reverse complement strand
GACACGGTGGCGATGACCGGCGACTCAGCAGCCGCCGAGCATCTGGCCCATGCCACCGGCGTGCCGTGGATGTCGCACGACCTGCATCTGGAGGGGGGCTGCGGCGTGCTGCCGATCAGCTACCGCGAGAAGAGCATGGTGCATGCCTGGCAGTGGGCCATCGGCTTGGAATGGTTTTTGACAGCTGCCGACCCGTGGCGACTGGTGCTCTCGACCGACCATCCCAACGGGGCGCACTTCACCGCCTATCCGCATCTCATGCGGCTCTTGGGCGACGCAGCCTTCCGCCGCGAGGCGTTCAACCGCATCCATCCGGCCGTCAGGAAGCGAAGCCCGCTGGCGGGGATCACCCGCGAATACTCACTCCAGGAACTCTGCATCATCACGCGGGCGGCCCCCGCGCGGATCGCAGGGCTCACCGCCAAGGGACATCTGGGCGTCGGCGCCGACGCCGACATCACGGTCTATCGTCCCGATGCCGATCTCTCGCGGATGTTCGCGATGCCCGCGCAGGTCTTCAAGGCTGGCGTTCTCGTCGCGAAAGACGGCGAACTGCGTTCACTTCCGACCGGCCGAGTGCTCGCCGCCAAGATTGACGCGACTTAACGTTCGATCGCGGCCATAACGGCCGCGACCATCCGATCCGCCGAAAACTCGGTGGCGGCACGTGCCTTGGCTGCGCTGCCATAGCGAGCGGCCAGCTCGTCATCCTCGATGATGCCGAGCGCCCGCCGCGGCAACTCGCTCTCCGGCTCGGCCGGCACGATCCGGCCGGTCTCGCCGTCGACGATCAGTTGCCGCGCTGAGTCACTCGCCACCGCCACCGATGGAACACCGACCGCCATCGCGTCGAGGATCGCGCCGCCGCAGGCGACCTCACCCGACTGCCAGACGAGCCGCGACTCCCGGAGCAGATCGGGCAGGCAGTCGAGATACGGAACGAGGTGCAACCGTTCGGCGAGCTGCTGCACGCGGGCACGCCTCAGCATGCGGCCCCGTAGCGGCCCGGCTCCCACGAGCACATGCTCGAGCCGCTTGTGCACGACCCCCAGTTGGTCGATCGCCCAGAGCAGTCGCTCGAGCCTCGCTTCCGGCACGAGCGGTGCCACGCAGAGTGTCCACATCTTTGCGGGGTCGAGGCCGAGGCGAGTGGCAAGCTCCGCCCGCGACAGCCCCTCGGCGGGT
This sequence comes from uncultured Candidatus Kuenenia sp., assembly GCA_964432895.1. GTDB lineage: Bacteria > Planctomycetota > Planctomycetia > Pirellulales > UBA1268 > CAMCQY01. The sequence continues at coordinate 2,900 of CAYSPN010000499.1, read as the reverse complement.
GCCGGATCGGCCGCCGGCGGGATCATGTCGATCTTCACGGGCGACACGCCCAGCCGTTCGCATCCAGCCGCCACGGCTGGTGACGAGGCGATCACACGATCGGCCTGGCCAAGCGCCAGCCTCGTGATGGTGCCACTGGGCCACAGAGCCAGATGGCCGACGAACCGGACCGTGGGTATGAGCAGCTTCACAGCGGCAGCCAACCGAGTCTGCGAACGGCCCCAGGCGAGGACCACATCCGATGGCCCAAGCTCGAGACTGCGAGCCACCTGAACCAGCCGTACGGCCGCAGCGGCATCGACGACGGGCCGTGTTGAGAGCCGGTGCACGGTCACGCCCGCATGCGCCAGCCGCCTCGCGACGGCACCGCCCGCGGTGGTCACCGCGAGATGCACATCCCAGCCCGCGGCTTGAAATGCCTCGGCGGCCAGTTCGACCTGCCGGCCGGTGCCAACGGAGTCGAGCCCCCGTGCGACCATCAGGATGCAGCGGCGGCCATCCGGTCGCAGGACCGTGGCGGACTGGACAACGGAATGTCGTGATGGCGATGGAGTGGTCATCGATCGGGTCTTCACTAGCTGTGGGAAAAGCCACGGCAGCCGAAACCATACCTGACAACGAAACTGCCGAGAATGCCGAAGCCCCGAAGCCCCTCTCGACAAGGGGGAATATACTTATGTATACTATTTTTACGGCATCCCGTCTGTCGTCCGGTCGCGGCGACATCCCCGAGCCATCACTCGGGGGCCTATAATTCAACATGGAGTGTCTTCACGATGGCAACCATTCCTCAAATCCGCGACCGACTCTTGAAGGAATTTTCCGAACCTCAGGCCGATCTGCTCGCCCACGTCGTCACCGAGGCCTACGACTCCTTGGCCACGAGGGCCGACCTTCACGAGCTTACGGGCGTGGTCAAAGAACTCGCTGCCGCCCAGGGCCGCACCGAGCTGCGTGTCGAGGAACTCGCCGCCGCCCAGAGCCGCACCGAGCTTCGCATGGGCGAACTCTCGGACGCTCAGAGGCACACCGATGTTCAGTTTGGCGAAATGACGCGGGCAGTCGCGGAGCTTGCCGCCCTCCAGCAGCAGATGCTGATCCGCCTGGACAAGAATGACGGCCGATCCTTTGAACTGTTTCTTCGCACCCACCTCCCGGCATACCTGGGTCGGCATATGCGCCGGTGCCGCGTTATCTCGGCCGACCAACTGCTCGACACGGTCGAAGGCAGGCTCGCAGAAGAGGAAATCGACGATCTCCTTCGCGCCGACCTCGTCGCCACGGCGGTGGTCGACGGCACACCGATGCATCTCGTCGGAGAGGTATCGTGCACCGCCGACAATGAAGATGTCGTGCGGGCAGCACGGCGGGCCGGTCACCTCCGCAAGGCCGGCCTGCCCGCGATGCCTTTCGTGGCCTGCGAGGCGATCGGACCGAAGACGCTCGAACTGGCCAGCCGCGAGCAGGTGCGAGTGCTCGTCGAGGGCCGCCTGCTGCCGGAAGCCGTCTAAATCGCTGCTCCTCGTTATTCCACCGCTCACGGTTGGCTGCGTGAGGTGCAACTGTTGGCAGGCCTTGGTGATGCTCCCCTCGCGGGCCGCCGTCCAGAAATAGAGCAGGTGATGATCGTTCAGCCAGGCCATGGGGCACCGTCTGCCGGGCCGGCGTCGGCCGTGACGATGTCGTCGGGATCGAGGGCGGCGACGTGGGGCAGGTGCCGCCAGGCACCGTCGTAGTCGAGGCCGTATCCAACCACGAACAGATCGGGAATGTCGAAGCCGACGAAGTCGGGCTCGATCGCCACTTCCGCGCGGCCCTGCTTCCGCAGCAACACGAGCGACCGCACGCTGGCTGCTCCCCTGCCCCGCAGGTCGGCGAGGATCGCCTCGAGTGTCCGGCCGCTGTCGAAGATGTCGTCGACGAGCAGCACATGCTGTCCCTTGAGGTCGGGCAGCAGGTCGAGCCGCAGGTCGAGCCGGCCCGCCCGTGTCGCCGTGCCGCGATAGCTGCTCGCCCACACCATCGAGAGCCGCACCGGTCCGTCGAGCCTGCGGATCAGGTCCGACACGACCACGACGCTGCCGGTGAGCACGCCGACGACCGTGAGTGGGCCGTCGCCATAGGCCTGCCGCACGTCTCGGGCCAGACGGTCGATCCCCTCGGAAAGCTGTTCGGCGGAAAGCAGGGTGTGCATCGGGAGAGCGGACCCGCGTTGGAGCGGCTAGAGTGTGTTCGGACGATCCGTGTCGGATTATCCATGTTTCTACGGCCGCGTCACGCCACCCCACCGAAGAACGCGGGATCGTCATGCTTCCTTCCCATCCACCATCCGCACGGCCGCACTGGTCGCTGATCGAGGTCTCTGGACACCCCTCCGAACTCTACGAGCCGCCTCAGGTCACCCGAAGCCAGGCGGTGATCTATCTGCATGGCGTGGACGAACAGCCCCTCGTCGATTCGCCCGGACTCCGCGACGTGATCGAGGCAGCCGGTCTGCCCGTGATCGCGCCGCGGACCGGCCGCTCCTGGTGGCTCGACCGGATCATGCCGGCCTTCGACAGGAGCATCACGCCGGAGCGATTCGTTCTGGAGCAGGTGCGGGCCGAGATCGAACGACGGTTTGGCATCCAGCCGCCCGGCATCGCCCTGATCGGCACGGGGATGGGCGGCCAAGGGGCGCTGCGGATCTCATACCGCCATCCGACGGTCTTCCCGGTGGCTGCCGCGATCGCCCCGGCGATCGATTTCCATCTGGCGATGCGGGAATGCGACGACCGTGACGACGGCGAATACTACGACACGCTCTGGGAGACCTACGGCGACGTCGAACGTGCCCGGCAGGACACCGCGATCCTTCACGTGCACCCGCTCAACTGGCCGCGGCACCAGTGGTTTGCCAG